>NZ_RJPJ01000014.1:0-39219 GCF_003943395.1 Streptococcus oralis
TATTCAATTTTGAGTAGGTATTACTCAGAGTTAAGTGACGATAGCCTAGGAGATACACCTGTACCCATGCCGAACACAGTAGTTAAGCCCTAGAACGCCGGAAGTAGTTGGGGGTTGCCCCCTGTGAGATATGGAAGTCGCTTAGCAGAATAGGAAGTTTAGAGGCTTCCTTTTTGGGAGTTTAGCTCAGCTGGGAGAGCATCTGCCTTACAAGCAGAGGGTCAGCGGTTCGATCCCGTTAACTCCCATTTTAGCGGGTGTAGTTTAGTGGTAAAACTACAGCCTTCCAAGCTGTTGTCGCGAGTTCGATTCTCGTCACCCGCTTTGAACTTTGTTCAAATTACCAAGTTTTTAACTTGGGCGCGTAGCTCAGGTGGTTAGAGCGCACGCCTGATAAGCGTGAGGTCGGTGGTTCGAGTCCACTCGTGCCCATTTATGAATATGGTCCGTTGGTCAAGGGGTTAAGACACCGCCTTTTCACGGCGGTAACACGGGTTCGAATCCCGTACGGACTATTTTTGGAGGATTACCCAAGTCTGGCTGAAGGGAACGGTCTTGAAAACCGTCAGGCGTGTAAAAGCGTGCGTGGGTTCGAATCCCACATCCTCCTTTTTATTATTAACGCGGGATGGAGCAGCTCGGTAGCTCGTCGGGCTCATAACCCGAAGGTCGTAGGTTCAAATCCTGCTCCCGCAATTTGGCTCGGTAGCTCAGTTGGTAGAGCAATGGATTGAAGCTCCATGTGTCGGCGGTTCGATTCCGTCTTTAGTTACGGGCATAGTTTAAAGGTAGAACTAAGGTCTCCAAAACCTTCAGTGTGGGTTCAATTCCTACTGCCCGTGTTTATAGAATTATGGCGGGTGTGGTGAAGTGGTTAACACACCAGATTGTGGCTCTGGCATGCGTGGGTTCGATCCCCATCACTCGCCTATTTTATATTATTGGGGTATAGCCAAGCGGTAAGGCAAGGGACTTTGACTCCCTCATGCGTTGGTTCGAATCCAGCTACCCCAGTTACTATTTGCCGGCGTGGCGGAATTGGCAGACGCGCTGGACTCAAAATCCAGTGTCCGCAAGGACGTGCCGGTTCGACCCCGGCCGCCGGTATAGTAATAACGACAAGGTTTTCGGACCTTGTTTTTTGATTTAGTGAAGATTTTGATATTTTTCTTTAAGTACAGATAACTGATGAATTATCTTTTTCTTCTTATTCTAATCATTTTTAGTGTGTTTTTGGTATAATATTACTTATTCACATTTTATGTAGATTATGAAAGAGTTTGGTGGTTAATGTCTCGTTCTGTTGAATTACTAAAGAAACGTTACTTAAAGAATATAAAAGAGAAGCCTGATTTATTTGTTGGGGTTGAGCTGGAGTATCCTGTTGTAAATTTAGAGGGTAAGGCTACGGATATTGAGATTGTTAAGGAACTGTTTCGATATTTACCATCAGTACTGGGCTTTACTATCGAAAAAGTTGATGATTTTGGTAATCCAATTCAGTTGCTAGATCCCTTAAGTCAGGATACAATCTTATTTGAAGTTGCTTATACGACCGTTGAGTTTGCTTTT
This sequence comes from Streptococcus oralis, assembly GCF_003943395.1. Taxonomy (GTDB): domain Bacteria; phylum Bacillota; class Bacilli; order Lactobacillales; family Streptococcaceae; genus Streptococcus; species Streptococcus oralis_BF. The sequence continues at coordinate 1,573 of NZ_RJPJ01000014.1, forward strand.
GGTAGGGCTAAATCCATTCAAGAGGTTGAGGAGCGTTTTAGAGACTACATGGATCTGATTCAGAAAAAGTTGGGTGAAACAAATCATGCCATAGTTGGTTCTGGAATCCATCCCTACTGGGAGAAGAATGAGAATCAACCAGTGGCTTATCCCCGCTATCAGATGTTAATGAACTATTTGAAGTTGAGCAGAACTCTTCCAGGTATGGATTTACACGATTATCCACGATATGGCGCTTTTATCTGTGGGAGCCAAGTTCAACTGGATGTTTCAAAGTCTAACTACCTGCGTGTTATCAATGTTTTTACACAAATTGAAGCAGCAAAAGCCTATTTGTTTGCCAATTCTGTGTTTTCGGGGGCAGACTGGGATACCAAAGTTTCAAGAGATATTTTTTGGGAAAAATCTATGCATGGGATCTATCCAGAGAATGTAGGTGTCAATGCTAGACTCTTTAAAGATGAAGCTGATTTTTTTGACTATCTAAATCATTCTGCGATTTTTACTGCGGAACGGGATGGTGAAACCTATTATTTTTATCCAATTCGAGCAAAAAATTACTTAGGAACCCTGGAAATTCATGCTTTCGCTCTTGATGGGGAAGAGATTCTTCTTTATCCTCAGGAGGAGGATTTCCAAACTCATCGTAGTTATCAGTACCAAGACTTAACGACTCGAGGAACAGTTGAGTTTCGTAGTGTGTGTACTCAGCCGCTTGATAGGACTTTTGCTTCTGCTGCCTTTCACTTGGGATTATTAGTTAATTTAGATAAGTTAGAAGCTTACTTGCGAGCTGCTCCTTTTTTTACCACAGCTGGTCGTGATTACAAGTCTTTAAGGCGACAATTTTCTAAGAAAAAACTTACAGATCAGGAAGAAGCTGCGATTCTCGAGTTTTCTAAATACTTACTCACCCTAGCTGAGGAAGGACTGGAGAAAAGAGATAAGCAAGAAATGGTTTATTTAGAGCCTTTGAAGAAAGAATTGGGATTATAATTTCTCTTATAAAGGGAGAATTTTCTGAAAAATCGTGATATAATGGAAGAGACTATAGATAAAGGATAGAGATTCATGACATTAGTTTATCAATCAACGCGTGATGCCAACAATACAGTAACTGCCAGCCAAGCTATTTTGCAAGGTTTGGCGACGGATGGTGGTCTGTTTACACCACTTACTTATCCAAAGGTTGATTTGGACTTTGAAACATTAAAAGATGCTTCTTACCAAGAAGTGGCTAAATTAGTTTTATCAGCATTTTTAGATGACTTTACGGCTGAGGAGTTGGACTACTGTATCAACAATGCCTACGATAGCAAGTTTGATACTCCAGCTATTGCGCCATTGGTGAAACTGGATGGGCAATTCAACTTGGAATTGTTCCATGGTTCAACGATTGCCTTTAAGGATATGGCCTTGTCTATCTTGCCATACTTTATGACGACAGCCGCTAAAAAGCATGGTTTGGAGAACAAGGTTGTCATTTTGACAGCGACATCTGGTGATACTGGGAAAGCTGCTATGGCGGGGTTTGCCGATGTTCCTGGAACTGAGATTATCGTCTTTTATCCAAAGGATGGTGTCAGCAAGGTACAAGAGTTGCAAATGACTACTCAGACTGGCGACAATACTCATGTTATCGCTATTGATGGAAACTTTGATGATGCGCAAACAAATGTGAAACATATGTTTAACGATGTAGCTCTCCGTGAAAAATTGGCAGCGAACAAGTTGCAATTTTCATCAGCTAACTCTATGAACATCGGTCGTTTGGTACCACAGATTGTCTACTATGTTTATGCTTACGCTCAGTTGGTCAAGTCTGGTGAGATTGTGGCTGGTGAAAAGGTCAATTTCACAGTACCAACAGGAAACTTTGGAAATATCTTGGCTGCCTTTTATGCCAAGCAAATTGGTCTGCCAGTTGGTAAATTAGTCTGTGCTTCAAATGACAATAATGTTTTAACTGACTTCTTTAAAACACGTGTTTACAATAAGAAACGTGAGTTTAAGGTAACGACTAGTCCATCTATGGATATCTTGGTATCTTCAAACTTGGAGCGTTTGATTTTCCATCTTTTGGGGAATGATGCGGTTAAGACAACTGAACTCATGAATGCCTTGAGTACACAAGGACAATATGAACTGACTGATTTTGATGCTGAGATTCTGGAACTCTTTGCAGCTGAATATGCGACTGAGGAAGAAACTGCGGCAGAAATTAAGCGAGTTTATGATGCAGATGCCTACATCGAGGACCCACATACAGCGGTTGCCTCAGCAGTTTATAGAAAATACCAAGCGGCTACTGACGATGCGACTAAGACAGTGATTGCTTCAACAGCTAGTCCATACAAGTTCCCAGTCGTTGCAGTAGAAGCGGTAACTGGGAAAGTTGGCTTGACTGACTTTGAAGCCTTGGCTCAGTTACATGACATTTCAGGAGTGGCAGTGCCTCCAGCAGTTGACGGGCTTGAAACAGCTCCTGTTCGTCACAAGACAACAGTGCCAGCTGCTGACATGCAAGCAGCGGTTGAGGCTTATCTAGGACTTTAAGACAGAGGAAGTAAACTCGGTTGGGAAACCAACTGAGTTTCTTTTCATCAGGAGGAAGGATTGTTTAAGAAAAATAAAGACATTCTTAATATTGCATTGCCAGCTATGGGCGAAAACTTTTTGCAGATGCTCATGGGGATGGTGGACAGTTATTTGGTTGCTCATTTAGGATTGATCGCTATTTCGGGTGTTTCAGTGGCTGGCAATATTATCACGATTTACCAGGCGATTTTTATCGCTCTAGGGGCTGCTATTTCCAGTGTTATTTCAAAAAGTTTGGGGCAGAAAGATCAGTCGAAGTTGGCTTATCACGTGACAGAGGCTCTCAAGATAACCCTATTGCTGAGTGCACTTTTAGGCGCCTTATCGCTCTTTGCTGGGCAAGAGATGATAGAACTTTTGGGAACTGAGCAGGCTGTGGCTGAGAGTGGCGGGCTCTACCTATCTTTGGTGGGNGGATCGATTGTTCTCTTGGGCTTGATGACGAGTCTAGGTGCCTTGATTCGTGCAACGCATAATCCACGTCTGCCTCTCTATGTTAGTCTTTTATCCAATGCCTTGAATATTCTTTTTTCAAGTCTAGCTATTTTTGTCCTTGATATGGGGATAGCAGGTGTTGCTTGGGGGACCATCTTGTCTCGCTTAGTCGGTCTTGTGATTTTGTGGTCACAATTAAAACTTCCTTATACGAAACCGACTTTTGGACTGGATAAAGACTTACTGACCTTGGCATTGCCAGCGGCAGGAGAACGTCTCATGATGCGGGCTGGAGATGTAGTGATCATTGCCTTGGTCGTTTCTTTTGGGACGGAGGCAGTAGCGGGGAATGCAGTCGGAGAAGTCTTGACCCAGTTTAACTACATGCCTGCCTTTGGTGTCGCTACGGCAACGGTCATGCAGGTGGCTCGAGCAGTTGGAGAGGATAACTGGAAAAGAGTAGATGATTTGAGCAAGCAAACCTTTTGGCTTTCCCTGCTTCTCATGTTGCCCTTAACTCTCAGTATCTATGCCTTAGGGACACCACTGACTCATCTCTATACGACCGATCCTGTAGCAGTCGAAGCGAGCGTTTTGGTGGCACTGTTCTCTCTACTAGGAACCCCCATGGCGACAGGGATCGTTATTTATACGGCAGTTTGGCAGGGCTTGGGAAATGCTCGCCTCCCCTTTTATGCGACAAGTATTGGGATGTGGTGTATCCGCATTGGCACAGCCTATCTTATTGGGCTTGTTCTTGGTTGGGGCTTACCAGGTATTTGGGCAGGGACTCTCTTGGATAATGGTTTTCGCTGGTTATTTCTACGTTACCGTTACCAGCGTTATATGAGCTTGAAAGGATAGAAAATGCAAAAAACAGCTTTTATTTGGGATTTAGACGGGACTTTATTGGATTCTTACGAAGCGATTTTGTCAGGGATTGAGGAGACCTTTGCTCAGTTTGCTATTCCTTATGATAAGGAGAAAGTGAGAGAGTTTATCCTCAAATTTTCGGTGCAGGATTTGCTGGAGCAGGTGGCAGAAGAGAGAAATCTGGATGCGGAAGTGCTCAATCAGGTGCGTGCCCAGAGCCTGTCTGAGAAGAATACCCAGGTAGTTTTGATGCCAGGTGCGCGTGAAGTGCTAGCTTGGGCAGACCAAGCAGGGATTCAGCAGTTTGTCTATACTCATAAGGGGGACAATGCTTTTGCCATTCTCAGAGACTTGGGGTTGGAATGCTATTTCACAGAAATTCTAACCAGTCAGAGTGGTTTTGCGCGCAAGCCCAGTCCAGAAGCGGCGACCTATCTGCTAGACAAGTATGAGCTGAATCCTGAGAAGACCTATTATATTGGGGATAGAACTCTGGATGTGGAATTTGCCCAGAATAGCGGTATTCAAAGCATTAACTTTTTGGAGTCGCCTTATGAAGGGAATCACAGGATTCAAGCACTGGCAGATATTCCCCGCATTTTTGAAGCTGAGGAATAAAAAAATTTTGTCAGTTGCGTGACAGAAACCTAACAAACTATTTCAAGTAATTGAGTTTGTTACAAGGAATAGACAGTTCTATTAAATAGGCCCGAGAGGGCTTTTTTTCTGCTTTTTTTGTGATATGATAGACAGGTATTTATTTGAAAGGAATAGAAAAGAATGAAGAAAAGAATTATTTTAGCCTCAACAGTAGCCTTGTCTCTTGCCCCAGTTTTGGCAACTCAAGCAGAGGAGATCCTTTGGACTGCTCGTACCGTTGAGCAAATCAAAAACGATTTGACTAAAACGGACAACAAAACAAGCTATACAGTACAGTATGGTGATACTTTGAGCACCATTGCAGAAGCTTTGGGAGTAGACGTGACGGTTCTTGCTAATTTGAACAAAATCACCAATATGGACTTGATTTTCCCAGATACTGTCCTCACTACAACTGTCAATGAGGCAGAAGAAGTAACGGAAGTTGAAATCCAAACTCCTCAAGCAGATGCTAGTGAAGAAGTGACGACTGCGACAGCTGATTTGACGACGAATCAAGTGACAGTCGATGAACAAACAGTTCAAGTAGAAGACCTTTCTCAACCAATTGAGGAAGCTCCAACTGCAACAGAGACTGAAAAACCAGCAGAAGTAGCGCCAAGTTCAGAAGTTTCTGAGACAGCGACAGTTGTTGAAGAGACACCATCTACAGAAACACCTGTAGCTGAAGAAACAGCAGCAACAACTCCAGCGGAAGTACCGGTAGCAGAAACAACTCGTCCAGTTGAAGAAGAAGCTCCTCAAGCGACTACTCCAGCTACTGATGAAACGGCAGCAACAACTCCAGCAGAAGCACCAGTAACGGAAACGCCTGCTGATACAAGAGGAACAAGTGCAACAGAAGAAATAGCAGCATCAACAGCAACTTCTGACACTGCAACTTCGACTTATCAAGCAGAGCAAAGCCAAACTCCTTCAAGAACTTATTCAGCTCCAGCGGCTCCTGACTATGCAGGGCTTGCTGTAGCCAAGTCTGAGAACGCTGGTCTTCAACCACAAACTGCAGCCTTTAAAGAAGAAGTAGCCAACTTGTTTGGGATTACATCCTTTAGTGGCTACCGTCCTGGTGACAGTGGGGACCATGGTAAAGGTTTGGCCATTGACTTTATGGTCCCAGTGAGTTCAGCACTTGGTGATCAAATCGCGGAATATGCAGTCAAAAATATGGCTAGCCGTGGTATCAACTATATCATCTGGAAGCAACGTTTCTACGCTCCATACGATAGTAAATATGGACCAGCCTACACTTGGAATCCAATGCCGGATCGTGGTAGCGTAACCGAAAACCACTATGACCACGTTCACGTATCAATGAACTAATCATTAAAATGGAAGTTGGGAACTGATTGAGTTTCCACTTCTTTTTTTGTGTGATTCCTTCAGGATAAAAGGGACAAAGATGGGGAAGTGAGTAATAAATCAAGAGCATTTAAGCATATTACTTGATTTATTTTTTGGATTGTATTATACTTGATAAGTCAATCGTTGACGAATCAACTTTAAAGGAGAAAGATTTATGGTAGCAATCCAAGATTTACTGTATCAACTACGGTTGGCAGATCAGTCTATGACACAACTATTCGAACGACAATTGGGAATTAGTCTGACTCGTTATCAAATCTTATGTTTCTTAATCGATCAGTCACCGTGTAATCAAATAGCAGTTCAGGAGAGATTGAAGATTGACCAAGCTGCCTTGACACGGCACTTTAAAATTCTGGAAAAGGAAGGTTTGGTTAATCGACGTCGGAATCCTCAAAACCAGAGGGAGGTTTTGGTGGAAGTCACAGACTTTGCGAGAAAACAACTAATAACCAACTCTCCCCAACACCATATAAACGTAAAGAGTCAGATGGAGAGTGTATTTACAAAAGGAGAGCGAGAAGAGTTCAGTCGCTTGTTAGAAAAGTTGATATCTGGCTTAGAAGAGATAGAAATTTAAGGGGAGGAATATGTCTATTTTTACAATTGTTTTAGCAACTATAGTTGCTTTGGAACATTTTTACATTTTTTATTTGGAAAGTGTGGCTACGCAATCAGATACTACTAGTCGCGTGTTTGATGTGAATAAGGAAGAACTGGTTCGTCCTTCAGTGAGTTCATTATTTAAAAATCAAGGAATTTATAATGCTTTGATAGGTGTGTTTCTCTTGTATGGGATTTATTTCTCACAAAGTTTGGAAATTGTGACCATCTTTGTTTTATTTGTGCTTGGTGCAGCGACCTACGGTTCTCTGACAGCAGACAAGAAGATTATTCTGAAGCAAGGTGGGCCTGCTATTTTGACTCTGCTGAGTATGTTGCTTTTGAAATAAGAAAACCAGCGTTTTGAACGACGCTGGTTTTTGTATGCTCTTATCCATTTCGACGTTTACGGGCTAGTAGGGCTCTGTAAAAGAAGATGTGATTGTTTTGGATATAGGGAAGGATTGAAAAACTAGCAATTCCAAAAGTAATCCAATTGATGAAGTACCAAGGGAGTAGTTGTAGGTCGAGGACAAAGCGTTGGAATTTGTAACCCTTCATCAAGAAACGGCTGGTTTTCAGGATTTGACGGGGTTTAGCCTGTCCTAAATCTAGGGTGTCGCAGAGGAGGAATTCTACCTGCGAGTAGGCGTAATGTTGCGGGATATAGAGGATATTGCCCACAATCATCAAGATGAGGCTCGCAAAAAAGTAGAGACCAAAGGTCATAAGGAATTGCTCGTTTTCAATAGATGAGAGGTCTAGTTTTGGAAACTCAGGATGTAGGGCAACAAATCTACGAGCCAAGAGATTGCTATAAAAAAGGAAATAAACGCCTACTAAGTTTGGAATGCTCCATAAAAAGAGGTAGAAACGTTTGAGGAGCAGAGTTAGGAAGGTTTGCGAGAAGCGCTCTTCAGCAAAGAGGGCCAGGCTTGATTTTACTGAGAGTTCCGTATCAGAATCCTTGAGGAGTCTGAGTGTCGCAAAAGCAGCACCTGCTAGAAAAATCGTGCTCACAAAAGAAACCACTAGCGGGAAGAGATAGGCTTGGATCACTTGTGCCAGCATGCTGAAAAAGGATTGCTCTAAAACACTTTCTTGGAGACGAGCCAAGGGGTTGAGAAAGCCTGACAAGATGACCAGCATACTAGGAAGGAGGTAAACCAGAAAGAGGCGGGGATTTTCAGCCTGAAACTGCCTCGTCTGCAGACGAATGGNTTTTAAATCAATTTTTGGGTATTTCATTCTTTCATTATACCATAGTTCGTGACAGTTCCTGGTTTTTTTGATAAAATCATACAGTATGCCTTTGGGCACAAAGTATGAACTGGGACTGTCTTTCCCAGCTTCGGAGGTAGAAAATGTCAGATTCACCAATCAAATACCGTTTGATTAAGAAAGAAAAACACACAGGAGCTCGTCTAGGAGAAATCATCACCCCACACGGTACCTTCCCGACACCTATGTTTATGCCAGTTGGGACCCAAGCCACTGTTAAAACCCAGTCGCCTGAAGAATTGAAGGAGATGGGATCAGGAATTATCCTCTCTAATACCTATCATCTATGGCTTCGTCCTGGAGATGAACTCATTGCACGCGCAGGTGGTCTCCACAAATTTATGAACTGGGACCAGCCGATTTTGACAGATAGCGGTGGTTTCCAGGTCTATTCCCTAGCAGATAGCTGCAATATCACCGAGGAAGGGGTAACCTTTAAAAACCATCTCAATGGTTCCAAGATGTTCCTATCGCCAGAAAAAGCCATCTCTATTCAGAACAATCTAGGCTCAGATATCATGATGTCTTTTGATGAATGTCCTCAGTTTTATCAACCTTACGACTATGTTAAGAAATCCATCGAGCGTACCAGCCGTTGGGCTGAGCGTGGTTTAAAGGCTCACCGTCGTCCGCATGATCAAGGATTATTTGGGATTGTACAGGGGGCAGGATTTGAAGACCTTCGCCGTCAGTCAGCTCACGACCTCGTCAGCATGGATTTCCCAGGTTACTCTATCGGTGGTTTGGCAGTGGGAGAAACGCACGAAGAGATGAATGCAGTCTTGGATTTCACAACCCAACTTCTTCCAGAAAACAAACCTCGCTACCTGATGGGTGTGGGAGCGCCAGATAGCTTGATTGATGGGGTCATTCGTGGGGTGGATATGTTTGACTGTGTCTTACCAACTCGTATCGCTCGTAACGGTACCTGTATGACCAGCCAAGGTCGTTTGGTTGTCAAAAATGCCCAGTTCGCTGAGGATTTTACGCCACTGGATTCTGAGTGTGATTGCTATACATGTAAGAACTATACACGCGCCTACCTTCGTCACCTGCTCAAGGCTGATGAAACCTTTGGTATCCGCTTGACTAGCTACCACAATCTCTACTTCTTACTCAACCTGATGAAGCAGGTCCGCCAAGCCATCATGGATGACAATCTCTTGGAATTCCGTGAGTATTTTGTAGAAAAATATGGCTACAACAAGTCAGGACGCAATTTTTAAAGTGTAAAATTAGAATGCCAAAATCCTAAGTTTTCTCTTAGGATTTTTCTTCTTTTTTTGATAAAATAAGGTGTATTATGGAATAAAAATTAGATGTTTTTAAGATCTAATTGAGTGGGGAATAAACTCGTATGCGTATTAAATGGTTTTCCTTGATTAGGATTACAGGTTTACTTTTGGTGCTCTTGTACCACTTCTTTCAAACAATCTTTCCTGGAGGCTTCTTTGGGGTAGATGTCTTTTTCACTTTTTCAGGATTCTTGATTACCTCCCTCCTTTTAGAAGAGTTTGGAAAGAAAAGCCAGATTGATTTGCTGGGCTTTTTTAAGAGACGGTTTTATCGGATCGTGCCACCTGTGGTGCTGATGGTTCTGGTGACCATGCCTTTTACTTTCTTGGTTCGTCAAGACTATGTCGCTGGCATTGGTGGCCAGATAGCTGGAGTTCTCGGTTTTATGACCAACTTCTACGAAATGTTAACAGGGGGAAGTTATGAATCCCAGTTCATTCCGCATCTCTTTGTTCACAACTGGAGCCTAGCTGTTGAGGTTCACTACTATATCCTTTGGGGCTTAGCGGTTTGGTTCTTATCGAAACGTTCAAAATCTAGTAGTCAATTGAGAGGGATGGTCTTTCTTCTTTCTGCTGGAGCTTTTATCATTAGCTTTTTCTCCATGTTCATTGGTAGTCTAATGGCGAGTTCCTATTCATCTGTCTACTTTTCAAGTTTGACTCATGTCTATCCTTTCTTTTTAGGAAGCATTTTGGCGACGGTTGTGGGTGTTCGTCAGACGAGCGATTTAGTCAAGCAGTTTGACCGGATGTGGGATCTTCGTCAAAATCTACTGGTGTTGGCTGCAGGTCTCTTGGTGTTATTGCTCTTGACTTTCTTTGTCAAGTTCACCTACTTATTCGCTTATTTATTTGGTTTCGTACTAGCAAGTTTAGCGGCCGTGATCATGATTTTTGCTGCGCGTGTCTTGCAAGAGAAGACTCCAGAGATACAAGAACCTAGGATAATCACCTTTCTAGCGGATACCAGCTATGCGGTTTATCTCTTCCACTGGCCTTTTTATATTATCTTTTCTCAATTAATGGGGAATCTATTAGCTGTTATCCTGACAGTTATCTTTTCCTATTTCTTTGCTATCTTGTCCTTCTATATTATTGAGCCATTGATTGCTGGTAGGACCAATCCTTTCATTAGGAAAATCAGCAAATTGCCTCATATCAAATCCATCAGTGCTTCTAGTGTGGGAATCCTTGGAGCGATTGTTTTGGTGATTACTATTGTCTCTCCCCAAGTTGGAGCCTTTGAAACAGACTTGATGGTGAATGGTTTTAAACAAGCCCAGAACAATATAGGACAAACAAAGACTCTTGCTGAACAAGCTGAACTGAGTCGTCTAGGAATTTCTGATGGAACAAGCCTAATAGGCGATTCGGTAGCCTTGCGTGCCAATACAGCCTTACAAGAGGCACTTCCTGAAGCAAATATCAATGCCCAAGTTAGTCGAACGACCAAGCAAGCCAATGACATTATGCTCAATAACAGTCAGAACAAGGCGCTGCTAAAAACAGTTGTCATTGCAACGGGAGTCAATAATCCTGAAGGCTATAAGAATGATTTAGACAGCATTGTGAACAATCTACCGAAAGGACACCATCTGATATTGGTGACACCTTATGAGGGAGACAAGAGCAAGGACACTTACACATCAGTGGAGCAGTATGCGGCTTATGCGCGGGAATTAGCTGAAAAGAATCCTTACGTGAGCATCGCTGACTGGAATAAGGTTGCTAAGGAGCACCCTGAAATCTGGGCTGGAACTGACCAAGTCCACTTTGGAAATGATAGCAACATGATTGAAGAAGGTGCTAAACTTTACGCAGAGACGATTGCAGCTGCTGTTAAGGCTGCTCAAGAACTGCCTGTAAAATCAAAATAAGATCAAAGAGTTGGAGAAATCCAGCTCTTTTAAAATATCTCCAGAAAAGAGGTCTATACCATTTACAAATGAAAAAGAAAGGTTTATAATGTAATTGACATAATAAATTCTAGAATCAATCTATCAAGGAGGTTATCATTATGCCTAATTATATTAAAGCGGATCAGTTTTTCTACCCACACGGAGTCCGTCGTGGCGGTTACTTGGAACTTGTGGATGGCAAGTTTGGCAAACATGTAGAACAGATTCCTGAAGGAGCTGAGGTGATTGACTATACCGGTTATAGCATTGCCCCAGGACTTGTGGATACCCACATTCATGGATTTGGTGGTGTCGATGTCATGGACAATAACATCGAAGGAACCCTTCATACCATGAGTGAAGGATTGCTTAGCACGGGTGTTACCAGTTTCTTGCCAACGACGTTGACTTCCTCTTACGAGCAGTTGCTTGCGGTAACTGAAAATATCGGTGCTCGTTACCAGGAAGCAAGTGGAGCCAAGATTCGTGGAATCTATTTTGAAGGGCCTTATTTCACAGAGAAATACAAGGGAGCTCAAAACCCTGCTTACATGAAAGATCCTCGTATGGATGAGTTTCGTGCTTGGCAAAAAGCAGCAAATGGCTTGCTCAATAAAATTGCCCTTGCGCCAGAACGTGAAGGTGTAGAAGACTTTGTACGTACGGTTACGGGTGAAGGAGTGACTGTTGCTCTTGGGCACTCCAATGCGACTTTTGATGAAGCTAAAAAAGCAGTCGATGCTGGAGCAAGTGTTTGGGTACATGCCTACAATGGAATGCGTGGGTTGACTCACCGTGAGCTCGGTATGGTGGGAGCCATGTATGAATTGCCACATACTTATGCAGAATTGATTTGTGACGGTCACCACGTAGATCCAAAGGCCTGTGATATTTTGCTCAAACAAAAGGGAACAGAAAATATCGCCCTTATCACAGACTGTATGACAGCTGGTGGCTTGGAAGACGGTGACTACATGTTGGGAGAATTCCCAGTAGTGGTTGCCAATGGAACTGCACGCCTCAAATCGACAGGCAACTTAGCGGGTTCTATTCTCAAACTCAAAGATGGTTTGAAGAATGTGGTCGAATGGGGCATTGCGAATCCGCATGAAGCAGTCATGATGGCCAGCCTCAACCCAGCAAAATCTGTTCACATTGACGATGTCTGTGGTCAAATCCGCGAGGGTTATGACGCTGACTTTATCGTACTAGATAAAGATTTGGAATTGGTAGCAACCTACCTAGATGGTGTGAAACGTTATCAAGCATAATAAAAAGCAGAGGCTGTGATGACTCAGCCTTTGCTTTTCTATTCAGAGGTATCTTCAGAAAGCTAGAGGCCTGTTCTATAATGAAGCAAAATCCTTTCATTGTTCTAGAAAATTCGTTATAATATACGGTACAAAGGAAGTAGTGAAAATGTATCGTGTTATAGAAATGTATGGGGACTTTGAACCGTGGTGGTTCATAGAAGGTTGGGAAAAAGATGTCATTATGAGTCGCTCTTTTAACAAGTACTATGATGCTCTAAAATATTATAAATCATGCTGGTTTGAGCTGGAAAAGAAGAATCCTCTTTATAAGAGTCGGAGCGATTTGATGACTATTTTTTGGGATCCTGCCGACCAACGCTGGTGTGATGAGTGCGATGAGTATTTGCAGCAGTATCATTCTTTGGCTCTTTTACAGGATGAGCAAGTCATCCCCGATGAAAAGCTACGTCCAGGCTACGAAAAACAAACAGGTCAAGAAAAGCACCGTTCTTGCCGCATGAAATTGAGATAAAAAAGCAACTTTTAAAAGTTGCTTTTTATTTTTTTCAATTTTTTGCGAATAGTTAGATAAGGAGGGCGGTATGGTACAAGAAATTGCACAGAAAATTATTGCTGCTGCGAAAGAAAAGAAGGCTCAGGATATCTATTTTATCCCCAAGGAAAAGTCCTACGAGCTTCACATGCGGGTTGGAGACGAACGGTGTCTAGTTGACTCCTATGAGTTTGATGTTTTAGCTGCTGTGATTAGTCATTTTAAATTTGTGGCGGGTATGAACGTAGGAGAGAAGAGACGTAATCAGCTGGGATCTTGCGACTATCAGCATGGGGAGAAGGTGTCTTCTCTGCGTTTGTCTACCGTAGGAGATTATCGGGGACATGAGAGTTTGGTTATTCGTTTGTTGCACGATGAGGAGCAGGACCTGCATTTCTGGTTTCAGGATATTGGAGAACTGGGCAAGCAATACAGACAAAGGGGTCTCTATCTCTTTGCAGGTCCAGTCGGAAGTGGCAAGACGACCTTGATGCACGAACTAGCCAAGTCTCTGTTTAAGGGGCAGCAGGTTATGTCTATCGAAGATCCTGTCGAGATCAAGCAGGAAGACATGCTCCAATTGCAGTTGAATGAAGCGATTGGTTTGACCTATGAAAATCTGATCAAACTGTCTCTCCGGCATCGTCCGGACCTCTTGATTATTGGTGAAATTCGGGATAGCGAGACAGCGCGTGCAGTGGTCAGAGCTAGTTTGACAGGTGCGACAGTCTTTTCAACCATTCATGCCAAGAGTATCCGAGGAGTTTATGAACGCCTTCTGGAGTTGGGTGTGACGGAGGAGGAACTAGCAGTTGTCCTGCAAGGAGTCTGCTACCAGAGATTAATCGGGGGAGGAGGAATCGTTGACTTTGCAAACAAAGACTTTCAAGAACACCAGCCAACCAGCTGGAATGCGCAGATTGACCAGCTTCTTAAAGATGGACATATCACAAGTCTTCGGGCTGAAACGGAAAAAATTAGCTACAGCTAAGCAGAAGAAAATCATCACCCTGTTTAACAACCTTTTTTCCAGTGGCTTTCATTTGGTGGAAATTATTTCTTTCTTGGGGAGAAGCGCCTTGCTGGAAAAGGACTATGTGGCCCAGATGCACCAGGGCCTGTCTCAGGGGAAATCTTTCTCAGAAATGATGAACAGCTTGGGCTTTTCAAGTGCTATTGTGACCCAATTATCCCTAGCTGAGGTGCACGGGAATCTTCATCTGAGTTTGGGAAAGATAGAAGAATATCTGGATAATTTAGCCAAGGTCAAGAAAAAGTTAATTGAAGTGGCGACTTATCCTTTGATTTTGCTGGGATTTCTCCTGCTAATCATGATGGGGTTGAGAAACTATCTACTCCCCCAACTGGACAGTAGCAATATCGCCACCCAAATCATCGGCAATCTGCCACAAATTTTTCTGGGACTAGTGTTGGTTTGCTCTCTGTCCCTACTTTTAGCTCTCACTTTCTACAAAAGAAGTTCCAAGATGTGGGTCTTTTCGATGCTAGCACGGATTCCCTTCTTAGGAATCTTTGTCCAAACCTATCTGACAGCTTATTATGCGCGTGAATGGGGCAATATGATTTCGCAGGGAATGGAGCTGACGCAGATCTTTCAGATGATGAAGGAACAAGGTTCCCAGCTTTTTAAAGAAATTGGTCAAGATCTAGCTCAAGCCCTGCAAAATGGTCAGGAATTTTCTCAGACTATAGCGACTTATCCATTCTTTAAGAGGGAGTTAAGTCTCATCATCGAGTATGGAGAAGTCAAATCCAAGCTGGGGAATGAGTTGGAAATCTATGCAGAAAAGACTTGGGAAGCCTTTTTTACCCGAGTCAACCGCACCATGAATTTGGTGCAGCCACTGGTCTTTATCTTTGTGGCCCTGATTATCGTTTTACTTTATGCGGCAATGCTCATGCCCATGTATCAAAATATGGAGGTAAATTTTTAGAATGAAAAAACTTATGACAAATTTGAAAAAAGCCAAGGCGAAAGCCTTTACTCTCGTGGAAATGTTGATTGTCCTTTTAATTATCAGCGTACTCCTCTTGCTCTTTGTGCCTAATTTGACCAAGCAAAAGGATGCAGTGAATGACAAAGGAAAAGCTGCTGTTGTTAAGGTGGTGGAAAGTCAGGCAGAACTCTATAGTCTGGACAAGAATGAAGATGCTAGCCTAAGCAAATTACAGGCAGACGGTCGCATCACAGCAGAGCAAGCCAAGGCTTATAAAGAATACCATGCAAAACAAAAAACAAGTCAAACTGTTGCAGATTAAGGCCTTTACCATGCTGGAAAGTCTCTTGGTTTTGGGACTTGTGAGTATCATTGCCTTGGGCTTGTCTGGTTCTGTCCAGTCTACTTTTGCGGCGGTAGAGGAGCAGATTTTCTTTATGGAGTTTGAAGAACTATATCGCGAAACCCAAAAACGCAGTGTTGCGAGTCAGCAAAAGACCAGCTTGAACTTAGATGGGCAGACAATCAACAATGGTAATCAAAACTTGACCGTTCCTAAAGGAATTCAGGCGCCATCAGGACAAAGCATTATATTTGACCGAGCTGGGGGCAATTCGTCCCTGGCTAAGGTTGAATTTCAGACCAGCAAAGGAGCGATTCGCTATCAATTATATCTAGGAAATGGGAAAATTAAACGCATTAAGGAAACAAAAAATTAAGGCAGTAATCTTGCTAGAAGCAGTAGTAGCTTTGGCTGTGTTTGCCAGTATTGCGACCCTCCTCTTGGGACAAATTCAGAAAAATAGGCAGGAAGAGGCAGAAATCTTACAAAAGGAAGAAGTCTTACGTGTAGCTAAGATGGCTCTGCAGACAGGTCAAAATCAGGTAAACATAAATGGAGTGGAGATTCAGGTCTTTGCTAGTGAAAAAGGATTGGAGGTCTACCATGGTTCAGAGAAGTTACTCGACCTTAAAGAGCAGTAAGGTAAGAGCTTTCACTCTTTTAGAATCTCTGATTGCCCTTATCGTCATCAGTGGAGGCTTGCTCCTCTTTCAAGCCATGAGTCAGCTCCTCATTTCAGAAGTTCGTTACCAGCAACAGAGCGAGCAAAAGGAGTGGCTCTTGTTTGTGGATCAGCTGGAGGCGGAGTTAGAGCGTTCGCAGTTTGAAAAGGTGGCAGGCAATCGTCTCTATGTGAAGCAAGATGGCAAGGATATTGCGATAGGCAAGTCTAAATCAGACGACTTTCGGAAAACCGATAGCAGTGGACGAGGTTACCAACCAATGGTTTATGGCCTCAAATCAGCACAAATCACAGAGGAAAATCAACTGGTTCGCTTTCGTTTCCAATTTCAAAAAGGCTTAGAAAGGGAATTCATCTATCGTGTGGAAAAAGCAAAAAGTTAAGGCAGGAGTTCTCCTATACGCAGTCACCATAGCAGCCATTTTTAGCCTTTTGTTGCAGTTTTATTTGAATCGACAAGTTGCCCATCACAAAGACTTTGCCTTAAATAAAGAAAAGTTGGTCGCTTTTGCTATGGCCAAGCGAAGTAAAGATAAGGCTGAGCAAGAAAGTGGTGAACGAGTCTTTAACTTAGGAAAAGTCACGTATCACAATACGAAAACAGGTTTTGCAACAAGTATTCGTATGAATAAGGGCAACTATGAATTTCTCTTTCCTTCGATGAAACCCAAGGAAAAGAAAACGGATAAAAAGCAACAGGTAGCGACTGATTCAAGTCAAGAACCAAATCAGAAAGTAACAGAAGATAAGGCAGATAAAAAAGGCAATTCCTAGGCAATTCAACTTCTTTGTGTTAAACTAAAAGCATGAAACACGATTTTAATCACAAAGCAGAAACCTTTGATTCGCCCAAAAATATCTTTCTTGCAAACTTGGTTTGTCAAGCAGTTGAAGCACAGATTGATCTTCTATCAGACAAGGAAATACTGGATTTCGGTGGTGGGACGGGTCTATTAGCCATACCCCTAGCCAAGCAGGCCAGGTCGGTTACCCTTGTGGACATTTCGGAGAAAATGCTGGAGCAAGCCCGTTTGAAAGCATATCAGCAAGAAATCAGGAATCTTCAACTCTTAGAGCAGGATTTACTAGTAAGTCCCTTGGAGCAGCAATTTGACCTGATTGTTGTCAGTCGGGTTCTTCATCATATGCCTGATCTAGATGCGACTCTTGCCATGTTTCACTATCATCTTAGGGAGAATGGACAGGTCCTCATTGCTGATTTTGTCAAGACAGATACCAATCACCATGGTTTTGATTTAGCTGAACTGGAAACCAGGCTCGCCCAGTTTGGTTTTTCAAGCATTGACAGTCAGATTCTCTATAGTGCTGAAGGTCTTTTCCTCGGAAATTACTCAGAACTCTTTTTAACAGTAGCCCAAAAATCACTCGCTGACTAAAGCAGTGATTTTTTCTCTTCAGATGGAAAAAATAGGGGAATTTTGATAAGATAGGAATATGGATTTTGAAAAAATAGAACAAGCTTATACGTATTTACTAGAGAATGTCCAAGTCATCCAAAGTGATTTGGCGACCAACTTTTATGACGCCTTGGTAGAGCAAAATAGCATCTATCTGGATGGCGAGACTGAGCTAGAACAGGTCAAAGAGAACAATCAAGCCCTCAAGCGCTTAGCACTCCGCAAGGAAGAGTGGCTCAAGACCTACCAGTTTCTCTTGATGAAGGCAGGACAAACGGAGCCTTTGCAGGCCAATCACCAGTTTACACCAGATGCCATTGCCCTCCTCTTGGTACTTGTTGTGGAAGAATTGCTTGATCAAGAGGAAATTAGTATCCTCGAAATAGGTTCTGGTATGGGAATTTTGGGGGCTACTTTCTTGACATCTCTTGCTAAAAAAGTGGATTACTTAGGAATCGAAGTGGATGACTTGCTGATTGATTTGGCGGCTAGCATGGCAGATGTGATTGGTCTGCAGGCAGGTTTTGTTCAAGGCGATGCCGTTCGTCCGCAAATGCTTAAAGAAAGCGATGTGGTCATTAGCGACTTGCCTGTTGGCTATTACCCAGACGATGCAATCGCTTCACGCTATCAAGTGGCTTCTAGCCAAGAACATACCTATGCCCATCATTTGCTGATGGAGCAAGGCCTCAAGTACCTCAAGTCAGATGGATACGCTATTTTTCTGGCTCCGAGCGACTTGTTGACTAGTCCTCAAAGTGATTTATTAAAAGGCTGGCTCAAAGATGAAGTGAGTCTGGCTGCTATCATCGCTCTGCCAGAGGATATTTTTTCAACGGTTAGTCAGGCTAAGAGTATTTTTATCTTACAAAAGAAAACCGAGCAGGAACTGCAACCTTTTGTCTATCCGCTAGAAAGTTTGCAAGATCCAGCTGCACTATTGAAATTCAAAGAAAATTTTCAAAAATGGAGTCAAGGTACTGAAAATTAAGCAAAAATTTGTTATAATGGATGAAAACGCTTAAAAGAGGTATCATGTTATGACTAAAACAATTGCAATCAATGCAGGAAGCTCAAGTTTGAAATGGCAACTCTATCAAATGCCAGAAGAAGTAGTATTGGCGAAAGGCTTGATTGAACGCATCGGTTTGAAGGACTCTATTTCAACTGTAAAATTTGACGGACGTTCTGAACAACAAATTCTTGATATTGACGACCACACACAAGCAGTTAAAATCTTGTTGGATGATTTGATTCGTTTTGACATCATCAAAGGTTATGATGAAATTACTGGTGTCGGGCACCGCGTCGTTGCAGGTGGTGAATATTTCAAGGAATCAACAGTTGTTGAGGGAGATGTTTTGGAAAAGGTTGAAGAGTTGGGACTTTTGGCTCCTCTTCACAACCCAGCCAACGCAGCAGGAATTCGTGCCTTCAAGGAGTTGCTTCCAGATATTACCAGCGTTGTTGTTTTTGATACATCATTCCATACAACCATGCCAGAGAAAGCATATCGCTACCCTCTTCCAAACAAATACTACACTGAAAATAAAGTTCGCAAGTATGGAGCCCACGGGACAAGTCATCAGTTTGTAGCAGGAGAAGCAGCTAAAATTTTAGGTCGCCCCCTAGAAGAATTGAAATTGATTACTTGTCATATTGGAAATGGTGGTTCTATTACAGCAGTCAAAGGCGGTCAGTCTGTTGATACATCCATGGGCTTCACTCCACTTGGTGGTATTATGATGGGTACTCGTACAGGTGATATTGATCCGGCAATTATTCCCTATTTAATGCAACATACAGATGACTTTAATACACCAGAGGATATCAGTCGAATTCTCAATCGTGAGTCAGGACTTTTGGGTGTTTCTGAGAGATCAAGCGATATGCGTGATATTCACGAAGCTATGCGTGCGGGTGACGAGAAAGCGCAGCTGGCAAATGAGATTTTTGTGGATCGTATCCAAAAGTATATTGGTCAGTATTTGGCAGTTTTGAACGGTGCAGATGCCATTATCTTTACAGCTGGAATTGGAGAAAATTCTGTAACGATTCGTCAGATGGTTATTGAAGGCATTTCTTGGTTTGGCTGTGATGTGGATCCTGAAAAGAATGTCTTTGGCGCTACAGGAGATATTTCAACTGATGCGGCTAAAGTTCGTGTCTTAGTCATCCCGACTGATGAAGAATTGGTCATCGCTCGTGACGTTGAACGCTTGAAAAAATAAGATGATCTGAATAAAATTACAAGGTAAGAGACAATAAAAAAGGAGTTGGGAGATAAAATTTCCCAACTTTTTATTGTTGAAACAGTCTAAAACCTTGTCATTATTGGCTTTTTTGAAATTTATGGTATAATAGTAGTAATTTAATAGATGGAGTTGAGTTTTGAAGAAAAACTTTCGTGTAAAAAAAGAGAAAGATTTTAAGGCTATTTTCACGGATGGAACAAGTTTTGCCAATCGAAAATTTGTTGTCTACCAATTGGAGAATCAGAAAAGTCATTTTCGAGTAGGGCTGTCCGTCAGTAAGAAATTAGGGAATGCAGTCACTAGAAATCAAATTAAAAGACGGATTCGACACATTTTGCTAAGTGTAAGGGAGCAGTTAGCTGATAACGTTGATTTTGTCGTAATTGCTCGAAAAGGGGTTGAAGGCTTGGATTATGCAGAAATGGAGAAAAATCTACTCCACGTATTAAAGTTATCAAAGATTTACCGGGAAGGAATTAGGAGTGAAAAAGAAACTACAGTTGATTAGTTTGCTGGGCTTGTCCTTATTTGTCATGACAGCCTGTGGGACGAGCGATGTTGCAGCAGATTCTACAGATATATGGAGTAAATTTGTCTATTTTTTTGCTGAAATCATCCGCTTTTTGTCCTTTGACATTAGTATCGGAGTGGGGATTATCCTCTTTACGATCCTGATTCGTACGATTCTATTGCCAGTCTTTCAGACTCAGATGGTGGCCTCTAGAAAAATGCAAGAGGCTCAACCACGCATCAAGGCTCTGCAAGAACAATATCCGGGTCGTGATATGGAAAGTAGAACCAAGCTGGATCAGGAGATGCGGAAGGTCTATAAAGAATTAGGGGTCAAACACTCTTCTTCTCTCTGGCCGATTTTGATTCAAATGCCGGTTCTCTTGGCTCTCTTCCAAGCCTTGACTCGAGTGGACTTTTTGAAAACAGGGCATTTTTTGTGGGTGAACCTTGGGGGAGTAGACACAAGCTTTATCCTTCCGATTTTGGCAGCAGTCTTTACCTTCTTAAGTAGCTGGTTATCGAATAAGGCTTTACCTGAAAGAAGTGGAGCTATGACAGGGATGATGTACGGGATGCCTGTACTGATCTTTATCTTTGCCATCTCTTCACCTAGTGGCGTAGCCTTGTACTGGGCAGTATCCAATGCTTATCAAGTTTTGCAAACCTACTTCTTAAATAATCCTTTTAAGATTATTGCAGCGCGTGAGGCGGAAGTACAGGCTAAAAAAGATTTGGAAAATAGAAAAAGAAAAGCCAAGAAAAAGGCTCAGAAAACGAAATAATAAGGAGGAATCTGATAATGGTATTATTTACAGGTTCAACTGTTGAAGAAGCAATCCAGAAAGGATTGAAAGAGTTAGGTATTCCGAGAATGAAGACTCACATCAAGGTCGTGTCCAAAGAGAAGAAAGGTTTTTTAGGCTTATTTGGGAAAAAACCAGCTCAAGTTGATATTGAGGCGATTAGTGAGACGACTGTGATTAAGGCCAATCAACAAGCTGTAAAAGGTGTTCCGAAAGAAATCAATGAACAAAACGAACCTGTTAAGACAGTAACAGAGGCTACAGTTGATCTTGGTCATGTTGTTGAGGCGATTAAAAAAATAGAAGAGGAAGGTCAGGGTGTTTCTGACGAAGTCAAGGCTGAAATCTTGAAAAATGAGAAACATGCTAGCACGATCTTAGAAGAAACAGGTCACATCGCGATTTTAAATGAATTGCAGACCGGAGATACTGGAGTGGAAGACCCAGCAAAGTGTGAAGAATTTGTATCTATGTCAGAATCGGTAGAAAGCCAGTCTTTGGAAGATCTAGGTTTGAAGGTGGAGCCGAGTTATGACATCGAACAAGTAGCAACTCAAGTGGCTAACTATGTTCAAACCATTGTGGACGATATGGATGTTGAAGGGACGATTTCAAGCGACTACAATCGTCGCACGATTAATCTTCAAATTGACACAAATGAACCAGGTCGTATTATCGGCTACCACGGAAAAGTATTGAAAGCACTTCAGCTTTTGGCGCAAAACTACCTCTACAATCGTTATTCAAGAACTTTTTATATCACAATCAACGTCAATGATTACGTTGAACACCGGGCAGAAGTCTTGCAAACCTACGCTCAAAAATTGGCGATTCGTGCATTAGAGGAAGGACGTAGCCAACAAACAGATCCAATGTCAAATAGCGAACGCAAGATTATCCATCGCATTATTTCACGCATGGATGGCGTGACGAGTTATTCTGAAGGTGACGAGCCAAATCGCTATGTTGTCGTAGATACGGAATAAACAAAATCAGGCTTGTCCTGATTTTTTGTTAGAAAAGGGAGAAGAAACAGATGATGGAAGCAATCAAGAACTATCTATCTTATGCAGGTATCCAATATCGTCATCCAGATAAGGCTGGAGATGAGCGAGAGAAGATGCTGGCGTTGCGCCACAAAGGGCAGGAGGCTCGCAAGGCTTTTACGAACCTAGCCAAGGCCTTCCAAGAAAAGCATCCAGAATGGCAACTGCAACAGACCAGTCAGTGGATGAACCAAGCGCAACGCTTGCGACCACATTTCTGGGTTTATTTACAGAGAGAGGGGGAGGTGACAGAACCTATGATGGCTCTTCGTTTGTATGGAACACCTGCTGACTTTGGGATTTCTTTGGAAGTCAGTTTCATCGAGCGTAAGAAAGACGAGCAGACTTTAGACAAGCAAGCCAAGGTTTTAGAACTTCCAGTGGTAGAAGGAATTTATTATCTAGTCTACTCAAATGGGGAAAGTCATAAGGTGGAGGCTACTGAGGAGAGCCGTCGTACTTTACGCGAGAAGGTGAGAAGTCAGGAAATTCGTAAAGTTTTGCTCAAGTCAGATGTTTCCTTCATTGAAAATCAGTCAGTAGAAGCGATATTGGAGAAGCTAGAAGACGCTTTTACACGCTTGTTGCCTTACTATGAGGTGACGAGGGGATAGAAAATCACATGTGTTAGATGAACGCAAATTGTTTTATTGCTATTCTATGCATTTTTTCATATAATAGTAAAATAGAATGTGTGATTCATTAATCACCTCAAAGAGAAAGGAAATTCTATGTCAAATCTATCTGTTAATGCAATTCGTTTTCTAGGTATTGACGCTATCAACAAAGCCAACTCAGGTCACCCAGGGGTGGTTATGGGGGCTGCTCCAATGGCCTATAGCCTCTTTACAAAGCAACTTCGTATCAATCCAGCACAACCAAACTGGATCAACCGCGACCGTTTTATTCTTTCAGCAGGACACGGATCTATGCTTCTTTATGCCCTTCTTCACCTTTCTGGTTTTGAAGATGTTAGCATGGATGAAGTCAAGAACTTCCGCCAATGGGGTTCCAAAACACCTGGTCACCCAGAATTTGGCCACACTGCAGGGGTTGACGCTACAACTGGTCCTCTAGGACAAGGGGTTTCTACTGCTACTGGTTTTGCCCAAGCAGAACGTTTCCTTGCGGCCAAATATAACCGCGAAGGCTTCAATATCTTTGATCACTATACTTACGTTATCTGTGGAGACGGAGATTTGATGGAAGGTGTTTCAAGCGAAGCGGCTTCATACGCAGGCTTGCAAAAACTTGACAAGTTGGTTGTTCTTTATGATTCAAATGACATCAACTTGGATGGTGAGACAAAGGATTCCTTCACTGAAAGTGTTCGTGATCGCTACAAAGCCTACGGCTGGCATACAGACTTGGTAGAAGATGGACCAGACTTGGAAGCTATCCATACGGCTATCGAAGCAGCTAAAGCTTCAGGAAAACCATCTTTGATTGAAGTGAAGACTGTGATTGGATACGGTTCTCCAAACAAACAAGGAACTAATGCCGTACACGGTGCTCCTCTTGGAGCAGATGAAACTGCAGCGACTCGCCAAGCGCTCGGCTGGGACTATGAACCATTTGAAATTCCAGCTGGAGTTTATGCTGATTTCAAAGAAAATGTTGCAGACCGTGGCGCATCAGCTTATCAAGCTTGGACTAAATTAGTTGCTGACTATAAAGAAGCTCATCCAGAACTGGCTGCAGAAGTAGAAGCCATCATCGACGGCCGTGATCCAGTTAAAGTGACTCCAGCAGACTTCCCAGCCTTAGAAAACGGCTTTTCTCAAGCTACTCGTAACTCGAGCCAGGATGCTTTAAACGTTGTAGCTGCTAAGTTGCCAACCTTCCTAGGTGGATCAGCTGACCTCGCTCACTCAAACATGACTTATATCAAGACTGACGGACTTCAAGATGATGCTAATCGCTTGAACCGCAATATTCAGTTTGGTGTTCGTGAATTTGCAATGGGAACGATCTTGAACGGGATGGCCCTTCACGGTGGGCTTCGTGTGTACGGTGGTACTTTCTTCGTCTTTTCTGACTATGTGAAGGCAGCTGTCCGCTTATCAGCCTTGCAAGGACTTCCTGTGACTTATGTCTTTACTCACGATTCAATCGCAGTTGGTGAAGATGGTCCAACTCACGAACCAGTTGAACACTTAGCAGGTCTTCGTGCTATGCCAAATCTGAATGTTTTCCGTCCAGCAGATGCGCGTGAAACTCAAGCGGCTTGGTACCTTGCCGTGACAAGCGAAAACACACCAACTGCCCTTGTCTTGACACGTCAAAACTTGACTGTCGAAGAGGGGACAGACTTTGACAAAGTTGCGAAAGGTGCCTATGTTGTCTATGAAAATGCAGCAGACTTTGATACGATCTTGATTGCAACAGGTTCAGAGGTAAATTTGGCGGTCGCAGCTGCCAAAGAATTGGCTAGCCAAGGTGCAAAAGTCCGTGTAGTTAGCATGCCATCAACAGATGTCTTTGACGCACAAGATGCAGCTTATAAGGAAGAAATCCTTCCAAATGCAGTTCGCCGTCGTGTTGCAGTCGAAATGGGTGCAACTCAAAACTGGTACAAATATGTTGGTCTTGATGGTGCAGTTCTCGGTATTGATACCTTCGGAGCATCTGCTCCAGCACCAAAAGTATTGGCAGAGTACGGATTTACAGTTGAAAATCTAGTCAAAGTCGTTCAAAACTTGAAATAATCACAAAAATCAGAGTGGAAACTCTGATTTTTTATAACCATAAAAACAAGGTACAACCTTGTAAAAGTAGCTGAAATTTGATATAGTAGTCCTATGTAAAATACAAAGGAGAAAATACTATGGAAAATATTAGTCCAAATTTAACATTTGTGATCATGCTTGTAGGTATGTTTGCCTTGATGTTCTTTATGCAACGTTCTCAAAAGAAACAAGCACAAAAGCGTATGGAAAGCTTGAACAAGCTTCAAAAAGGCTATGAAGTGATTACAATCGGTGGCCTTTACGGAACAGTTGATGAAGTAGATACTGAGAAGAAAACAATCGTACTGGATGTAGATGGCGTTTATTTGACTTTCGAATTGACTGCAATTAAGAGCGTTTTGCCACTCAAAGAAGCTGTGACACCAGAAGGAGCAGTTATCGACGAAAGCGGAGTAATCGAAGAATAAAACGGGACCTGTCACTCCCGTTTTTCTATGAGATGAGAGGAAAAGGGATGAAAAAAATAGTATTTGTGTGCCTAGGAAATATCTGCCGTAGCCCTATGGCAGAGTTTGTGATGAAATCCATGACGAGCGATTATCAAGTTGAGAGTCGGGCAACGTCATCATGGGAACATGGCAATCCGATTCATAAGGGAACGCAAGGAATTTTCCAGCAGTATCAGATTCCCTATGACAAAGACAAAACATCGCTTCAGATTGGCAGAGAGGACTTTGAATCGTTTGATTACATTATCGGTATGGATGCTTCAAACGTTTCAGATCTGCGTCAAATGTGTCCTCAGGAACTACAGCACAAAATCTACCCTTTTGCGTCTGAAAGTGTTCCAGATCCATGGTACACAGGAGATTTTGAGGAAACCTATGCTCGCATCACAAGTGGATGCCAAAGCTGGCTAGAGCGTTTAGAAAATGAGAGTGATAATGGAAAAGCTTAAAGAAATCTTCGAAAAATATCGAGTTTATCTAACTCGCCCACGTATAGAGATTGCAACTGTCCTTCTAATCGTTATCTGTGCCGTGTCAGTTTTTCTACTAAATACACCTAAAAAGGGTGTCCTGACACTTGATGGTGGTGCCCTTGTTTATGATGGCACCTTGGTAAGAGGAAAGATGAATGGTCAGGGTACCATGACCTTTGAAAATGGGGACCAATATACAGGAGCGTTCAACAATGGGGCCTTCAATGGTAAAGGAATCTTCCAGTCCAAATCTGGTTGGAAATATGAAGGTGATTTTGTAAATGGCCAGGCCGAAGGACAAGGGAAATTGACAACAGAGCAAGAAGTTGTCTATGATGGAACCTTTAAACAAGGCGTCTTTCAACAAAAACAATAGCCTCCTAATCAGGGGGCTATTGTCGAAAAATAAAAAGAAAACGCTTTCTGCGTTTGGATTCGATAAATAACTATCAACTAGAAAAACTTTGTGAAATAAAAAAATTTTCTCCATAATTTCACAATCGTCCAGATAAAACTCTATTGCATAGCTATATTGAGAAAAAAATCACAATCTCAGAAAAATTCTTTGTGAAATGCTTATGAAACTGTTTACAAAGCATAAAAAAAGAGTTATAATAAACTTGTGAAAAAATTAACAAAGGATTAAATCCTTGAAGGCTATGGAGGACAATATGGCTGATAAAAAAACGTTAACACCTGAGGAAAAACAACTCGCTGCTGAAAAGCATGTCGACGGGTTAGTGAAAAAAGCCTTGGTTGCGCTTGATGAAATGCGCAAGTTGAACCAAGAACAAGTTGACTATATCGTAGCGAAAGCTTCAGTTGCAGCTCTTGATGCGCACGGAATTCTTGCTCAACACGCAGTTGAAGAAACTGGTCGTGGAGTATTTGAAGACAAGGCAACGAAAAATCTATTTGCTTGCGAACACGTAGTGAACAATATGCGTGGAGTTAAAACAGTTGGCGTGATCGAAGATGATCCAGTTACAGGCTTGACTAAAATTGCAGAACCTGTCGGTGTAGTGTGTGGTGTCACTCCAACAACGAACCCAACATCAACAGCTATTTTCAAGTCACTCATTGCTTTGAAAACACGTAATCCAATCGTGTTTGCTTTCCACCCATCAGCTCAAGAATCTTCTGCTCACGCAGCACAAATCGTTCGTGATGCAGCTATCGCAGCTGGAGCACCTGAAAACTGTGTTCAATGGATTACAGAACCATCTATGGAAGCAACTGGAGCGCTTATGAACCACGAAGGTGTTGCAACTATCCTTGCAACTGGTGGTAATGCTATGGTTAAGGCAGCTTACTCATGTGGGAAACCAGCTCTTGGGGTAGGTGCCGGAAACGTTCCTGCTTATGTAGAAAAATCTGCTGACCTCCGTCAAGCTGCTCATGATATCGTCATGTCTAAATCATTTGACAATGGTATGGTCTGTGCATCAGAGCAAGCGGTTATCATTGATAAAGAAGTCTATGATGAATTTGTAGAAGAATTCAAATCATACCACACTTACTTTGTAAACAAAAAAGAAAAAGCCCTTCTTGAAGAATTCTGTTTCGGTGTGAAAGCCAACAGCAAGAACTGTGCAGGCGCTAAACTAAATGCAAACATCGTTGGTAAACCAGCAGCATGGATTGCAGAACAAGCAGGATTCAGCGTTCCAGAAGGAACAAACATCTTGGCTGCAGAATGTGCAGAAGTAGGACCAAAAGAACCATTGACTCGTGAAAAATTGTCACCAGTTATCGCTGTCCTAAAAGCTGAAGATACAGAAGACGGTCTTACAAAAGCTCGTCAAATGGTTGAGTTTAACG
This sequence comes from Streptococcus oralis, assembly GCF_003943395.1. Lineage (GTDB taxonomy): Bacteria > Bacillota > Bacilli > Lactobacillales > Streptococcaceae > Streptococcus > Streptococcus oralis_BF. The sequence goes on from NZ_RJPJ01000014.1 coordinate 28,898, forward strand.
GACTTGGTCACTCAGCAGCTATCCATACAAAAGATGAAGCTCTTGCTAAACGCTTTGGTACAGAAATCAAAGCAATGCGTATTATCTGGAACTCTCCATCTACTTTCGGTGGTATCGGTGACGTATACAATGCCTTCATTCCATCATTGACACTTGGATGTGGTTCATATGGACACAACTCAGTCGGTGATAATGTGAGTGCGATCAACCTTCTAAACATCAAGAAAGTAGGGAAACGTAGAAATAATATGCAGTGGTTTAAAGTTCCTTCAAAAATTTACTTCGAACGCAATTCTATCCAATACCTTCAAACTTGTGAAGATATTGAACGCGTTATGATCGTTACAGACAAATCTATCGAAAAACTTGGCTTTGTTCAACGTGTTATTGATCAATTGAACGCACGTAACAACCGTGTAACGATCCAAGTCTTCTCAGATGTTGAACCAGATCCAGACATCACAACTGTAGAGCGTGGTGCTGAAGTGATGAAAGCATTTGAACCAGATACAATTATCGCTCTTGGTGGTGGTTCTCCAATGGACGCAGCGAAAGTAATGTGGCTCTTCTACGAACAACCAGAAATCGACTTCCGTGACTTGGTTCAAAAATTCATGGATATCCGTAAACGTGCCTTCCGCTTCCCATCACTTGGTAAGAAAGCGAAGTACATCGGTATCCCAACAACTTCAGGTACAGGTTCAGAAGTAACACCATTTGCTGTTATCTCTGATAAGAAAAACAATCGTAAATACCCATTGGCTGACTACTCATTGACACCAACTATTGCCATTGTTGACCCTGCTTTGGTTGAGTCAGTTCCAGACTTCATCGCTGCTGATACAGGTATGGACGTCTTGACTCACGCGACTGAAGCCTACACTTCAAACTTTGCTAACGACTACACAGACGGTATCGCCCTTCAAACAATCAAACTTGTCTTTGAATGGTTGGAAAAATCTGTTAAGACAGCTGATCCAGAAGCTCGTGAAAAAATGCATAATGCATCTACAATGGCTGGTATGGCCTTCGCCAATGCCTTCCTTGGTATGAGCCACTCAATGGCCCACAAGATCGGTGGTGTTCACCACACTGTTCACGGACGTACAAACGCAATCTTGCTTCCATACGTTATCCGTTACAACGGAACTCGTCCATCTAAGACGACTACATGGCCTAAATACAACTACTGGAAAGCTGATGAGAAATTCCAAGACATCGCGAAAATGCTTGGCTTGCCTCACTCAACTCCAGAAGAAGCAGTTGAAGCATACGCTAAAGCTGTTTACGAACTTGGTGTTGCAGTAGGTATCAAGATGAACTTCAAGGATCAAGGAATCGATGAAAAAGTTTGGAAAGACAGCTTGCATGAAATCGCCTTGCTTGCTTATGAAGATCAATGTTCACCTGCTAACCCACGCTTGCCAATGGTAGCTGACATGGAAGAAATCATGGCAGATGCTTACTATGGTTATGCAGAACGTCCAGGACGTCGTAAATAATCGTTTATCAGCCTAGAGACAGGAGAAATCCTGTCTCTTTTTTGTACATTTTTTTGAAAAATGATATAATAAGCGCATATATTTATTTGAATATCAAATATTTTTATGACATTGTGAGGAAGATATGGGACAAGTGAATGAACTAGGAGAGAAGGTACGTCTTCTTAGAGAGGAGAAAGGGCTTAGTCGTCCAGTCTTTTGCGGGGATGAGTCTGAATTATCAGTCCGTCAGTTGGTCCGCATTGAAAAAGGAGAATTTCGTCCTACGATAAAAACACTAGAATACATTGCAGATAGGCTAGGCATTCCATCCTATGTCTTGATGCCAGACTACAAGGAATTACCCAAGCGTTACCAAGAATTAAAATACTTTCTTCTTCATCATCCTGACTATGGAGACAAAGAGTTGCAGGAACGAAAGGAAGAATATTTTTATGAGATTTTTGAATATTTTTATGATGATTTGCCACATGATGAGAAAGTGCTAGTGGATTGTCTTCAAGCTATAGATGCAGTGAGAGCGACTGGTAATTCCTTGTATGGTGATAGTGTGCTTGAAAATGGTTTACAAGATTTACTATCCAGAGATGTATATAAGGCTGAGGATTTATTGAAATTGAGGCTGTATTTTGTATGTAAGTTAATGGATGGTTTAAACGAGGGTGAGATAAAAAAGTCTGAGCATGAGAATATTCTTTATTTTCATGACAAATTAAGTTCTCAGGTTGATAAGATAGAGTTCGATTGTTTGGACTTACTTAGAGACTCCTTGTTAGCTTCTTTAACTTGTATAGAGATTATGGGGTTGCTTCATTATTTTAAGAGGGCAGTCGAGACCTTAAATAAAATAGGGCAAAAAACACGAGATTTTCAAAAACAACCGATTGTCTTGATGCTTGAGTGGAAATATTATATTCAGACGGATTATGAAACGGCCAAACACAAGTATGAAGAAGCAAAAATGATGGCGAGAATGTTTGGCAATGAGCAGTTACTCGTTAGTTTAGATAATGAATGGGCCGAGGATCTAGAAAGATATCGTTAAAGGGTTTATAGGAGTGACATTTCTGTCATTGGGGAAATGTCGCTTTTTTGTTACAATGGATTCGAAAAAAGAAGGAATTTTTTTGAATCTGATTCTGTTAGATTATTTTATATTAGCATTGTTTATTTTAGTTTGTATCGGTACACGATAACACAAGTGATTAAAGGAGATTATAATGTCTATTTTATCCATGAAAAATATTTCAAAATTTTACGCTTTGGACGGCAAACATAAAGAGCAGGCTCTAAGAAATATTAATCTACAGATTGCAGAAGGGGAAATCACGGCGATTTATGGTCCGTCAGGCTGTGGAAAAACCAGTCTATTAAATATTATCAGCGGTTTAGATAGGGAGTACGAGGGAGTTTTAGATTTTAAAGGGGAATCTCTCAGAGAACTATCGGAGATTGAATTGACTCAATTTCGCAAAGACAACATTGGGTTTGTCTTTCAAAACTTCAATCTCATCCCCCATCAATCGGTTCTAGATAATGTCAAGTTACCTCTCTATGTCAAAGATTTATCGGATAAAGAAATGACAAGGATCGCTCAGGAGCAACTTCATAGTCTAGGGATGGAGCCTTTTATGGCTAAGAATGTAAAACAGCTTTCTGGTGGGCAAAAGCAACGTGTAGCCATTGCACGTGCTTTGGTCAATCAACCAGATATGATTGTAGCTGATGAACCAACTGGATCGCTCGATTCTCAATCTCAGGAGATGGTTTTGGAAGTGTTCAAAAATTTGGCCCAAGCTGGGAAAACTGTACTGATTGTTACTCATAACCCGGAGGTTACTGAGTATGCAGATGTGATTGTCAAAATGAAGGATGGTGAAGTCGTTGAAGAAGTCAAAAAATAAAGGATTGTCCTTTAAAAACAAATTCAAGCTTTCTTTAAGTAACTTTATGGAAAGAAAGTGGCGTAACTTGTTGATTGCAGTAGCAACCTCGATTGGTTTTGTAGGCGTGTTGATTTCTTTTGGTCTAGGGAATGCCTTGATTTCGATGATTGATGAAAATACCAACGGAGGCAAGCTTCCTTCCCAAGTTCAGATTGCACTGAATTCCAGTGTTGCTGGAAGAGGTTTTCTGAACCAAGATGATAAGAACTACATCACAGATACGATTGGGAAAGAAAATATTAAATATCTAGAGAGTCCTTTTGGCATGACCATGTCAAAGATTAGCATAGACGGACACGAAGTGGATTTTAGCCAAGCCCTGCCTTCTTATGCTCAGGTCGTGAGTTTGTACGAAGATGCAAGTATTTCTGTTACTAGCAATGAAAAAGAAAAAGTGCTAGCAGGCTCTCTTTATACGGATGTTAACGAGCAGGGATTGACGATTCCGATGAGTTTACTCAAAAATTGGAATGAACAAACCGGGAACAATCTGACAGCTAGTGATGTGATTGGCAAACCAGTCTCGGCAAGCATTGTAGAAAATGCTGCTGAAGGTAGCAAGTTGGCAGGTTTTCAGACTCATATTGTGCGTGTCATCAATGACGAAGATGATACAGAAGATAGTAATAGTTTTATGGCTCCCAAGCAGATGGAAACGATTTTAAAAGAAGCTGAATTCACAAAGGCCGTATCCTATTTTATTTTGGAGCTTAAAGACCCATCTCGTACGAAAACAGTAACAGAAGAATTGCAGAAAAATAAGAAGTATACAGTTCTCTCTCAACAGGCTGTTCTTGATATTGTGATTACCTTTATTCGTGTCATCCAGGGATTACTGATTGTGCTTTCTTCACAAGCGATTGTGGTGGCAGCAGTTATGATAGGCATTATCATTTATATCAATATCATGCAACGTTCTAAGGAAATCGGTGTCATGAAGGCCGTTGGCTATCAAAATAGAGATGTGAAAGGAATCTTTATCTACGAAGCTCTTTGGATTGTAGGAATTGCCTTGTTTATAGCTTTCATCATTGCTCAAGGGATAGGCAGTCTAGCGAATGTTATTGTTCACCATTTCTATCCATCAATCTCTAAAGTTTTTGAATTAAATCTTCTCTCTATTTTAGGGACATTCATTTTTGCTTTGTTTCTTGGCTATATTTCTGCCTTCTTCCCAGCACGTAAGATTAGCAAAATGGATCCAGTGGAATCCTTACGCTATGAGTAGAGAAAGAAACTACAGTGGCATCCTATCAAAAAGAAACTGACATAGAAAATCAAGGTCAGCACTTGCAATTAAGCTCAAATAGTTATATAATAGGTTCGTTGAAAGGTGATTTGTAGTGATTCAAGTTACTCTTTTCACAATAAAAATTTCATGATTTTCATAAGGAGGAAATCACTAATGGTAGTTAAAGTTGGTATTAACGGTTTCGGCCGTATCGGTCGTCTTGCTTTCCGCCGTATCCAAAACGTAGAAGGTGTTGAAGTTACTCGCATCAACGACCTTACAGATCCAGTTATGCTTGCTCACTTGTTGAAATACGACACAACTCAAGGTCGTTTCGACGGTACTGTAGAAGTTAAAGAAGGTGGATTCGAAGTTAACGGTAAATTCGTTAAAGTTTCTGCTGAACGTGATCCAGAACAAATCGACTGGGCTACTGACGGTGTAGAAATCGTTCTTGAAGCAACTGGTTTCTTTGCTAAGAAAGATGCAGCTGAAAAACACCTTAAAGGTGGAGCTAAGAAAGTTGTTATCACTGCTCCTGGTGGAAACGACGTTAAAACAGTTGTATTCAACACTAACCACGACGTTCTTGACGGTACTGAAACAGTTATCTCAGGTGCTTCATGTACTACAAACTGCTTGGCTCCAATGGCTAAAGCTCTTCAAGACAACTTCGGTGTTGTAGAAGGATTGATGACTACTATCCACGCTTACACTGGTGACCAAATGATCCTTGACGGACCACACCGTGGTGGTGACCTTCGCCGTGCTCGCGCTGGTGCTGCAAACATCGTTCCTAACTCAACTGGTGCTGCTAAAGCTATCGGTCTTGTAATCCCAGAATTGAACGGTAAACTTGACGGATCTGCACAACGTGTTCCAACTCCAACTGGATCAGTTACTGAATTGGTAGCAGTTCTTGAAAAGAACGTTACTGTTGATGAAGTAAACGCAGCTATGAAAGCAGCAGCTAACGAATCATACGGTTACACAGAAGATCCAATCGTATCTTCAGATATCGTAGGTATGTCTTACGGTTCATTGTTTGACGCAACTCAAACTAAAGTTCTTGACGTTGACGGTAAACAATTGGTTAAAGTTGTATCATGGTACGACAACGAAATGTCATACACTGCACAACTTGTACGTACTCTTGAATACTTCGCAAAAATCGCTAAATAATTCTTGAGTCGATAAAAGCAAGGCCACGTGGTCTTGCTTTTTCTATATATAAAAATGGATGATAGTGTCATCCATTTTGTTTTAATTCTGTTTCAAAAGTATCCGAGAGGGCAGTGAAACTCAATTTTTCTAAGGTGAGTGGATGGGTAAAGGATAGTCGGAAGGCATGGAGCATCAGCCGGCTTGCTTTTGATCTAGAGTTATAGAGAGGATCGCCTAGGATAGGATGCTTGTGATGAGAGAGGTGAACACGAATCTGATGCGTTCGACCGGTCTTTAGTTTGCAACGAACTAGAGAAGTCTTATTTGGAAATTGCTTTAATCGACTGATATGCGTTTCAGCATATTGCCCATTTTTGGGATCTACCACTCGTTTTCTGCGATCGTGTCGATCACGGCCAATTTTATCTCGAAAGACAAGTTCTTTACTCTCTACTCGTCCTTCTACAAGTGCCCAGTACTCGCGAGCAATTTCCTTTTTCTCCAACAAACGATTGAGAATGGGGAGGATAAAAGGATTTTTAGCGAAAAGTACTAAACCGCTTGTTTCCATATCAAGGCGATGAACGACATAACAAGTTTGGCCGACGTAGGCGCTGACATGATTGAGAAGGGCGATTTCGTTTGGCTGGTTACCGTGGGTTTTCATGCCCTCGGGTTTGTTGACGATAATGAGATGTTGGTCTTGATAAACTTCTTGAACGAGGTCTGGATTGCCCCAAAGAATTTCCTTTTTGGGATAATCTTCCTCGTCGAAAGTCAACTGGCAAACATCCCCTGGTTTGACCATCTCGTTCCAGTGAACTTCTTCGTGATTAATTAAGATATTCTTCTTTATTCTCAAAAAATGGCGGATTTTTCTAGGGATGAGGAGTTGTTCCTCTAGAAATTGTTTGACCGTCATTTGAGGCAAGGATTCGGGTAATGTAAATGTGAATTGCATACAGATATTGTAACAAAAAAAGCCCTATTTGGATAGGGAATAGCTAAATTCTTGAGTTCCTATGGTGAAGATGATAAAATAAACGCATGAAATTAGATAAATTATTTGAGAAGTTCCTTTCTCTCTTTAAAAAAGAAACGAATGAATCGGCGGAGTCTGATTCGACTAGCATGCGTCGTTCACGGAGCGACAGAAAAAAATTGTCCCAAGTAGGCCCGATTCGGAAATTTTGGCGTCGTTACCATCTGACAAAGATCGTCATCATTTTAGGGTTAAGTGCAGGTTTGCTAGTAGGAACCTACTTGTTTGCGATAGCCAAGTCGACCAATGTCAATGATTTGCAAAATGCCTTGAAAACGCGAACTCTAATTTTTGACCGCGAAGAAAAAGAGGCAGGAGCCCTATCAGGTCAAAAGGGAACCTATGTTGAACTGGCAGATATCAGTAAAGATTTGCAGAATGCTGTCGTCGCGACAGAGGACCGTTCCTTTTATAAAAATGATGGGATTAACTACGGTCGTTTCTTTCTAGCCATCCTTACAGCGGGGCGTTCTGGAGGAGGGTCCACCATCACTCAACAGTTGGCAAAAAATGCCTACCTTTCTCAGGACCAGACCGTTGAACGGAAGGCCAAGGAGTTTTTCCTCGCCTTGGAGTTGACAAAAAAATACAGTAAGGAGCAAATCCTTACTATGTACCTCAATAACGCCTACTTTGGAAATGGGGTCTGGGGTGTAGAGGATGCGAGTAAGAAATATTTCGGTGTATCGGCTGTGGAATTAAGCCTTGATCAAGCGGCAACTCTAGCTGGGATGCTCAAGGGGCCAGAGTTGTATAATCCTTTGAATTCCATTGAAGATTCAACTAACCGCAGGGATACTGTATTACAAAATATGGTTGCGGCGGGCTATATTGATAAAAATCAAGAGACCGAAGCGGCTGGAGTAGATATGGCTTCTCAACTGCAAGATAAGTATGAAGGCAAGATTTCTGATTATCGTTACCCATCCTATTTTGACGCGGTTGTCAACGAAGCAGTTTCTAAGTATAATCTAACAGAAGAAGAGATTGTCAACAACGGTTATCGAATCTATACAGAACTTGACCAAAACTATCAAGCAAACATGCAGGTTATTTACGAAAACACTGCGCTATTTCCAACGGCAGAAGATGGAACGCATGCTGAATCAGGTAGTGTTGCTCTAGAGCCTAAAACGGGTGGAGTGCGTGGAGTTGTTGGTCGCGTAGCTGGTGATGACAAATCAGGCTTCCGTAATTTTAACTATGCAACTCAGTCTAAACGCAGCCCAGGCTCGACGATTAAGCCTTTGGTCGTTTACACTCCAGCTGTGGAAGTTGGATGGGCTCTGAACAAGCAACTGGACAACCACACCATGCAGTATGACAGTTATCAAGTAGACAACTATGCTGGCATTAAAACTTCTCCTGAAGTACCTATGTATCAAGCCTTGGCAGAATCACTCAACCTACCAGCGGTTGCGACTGTAAATGATTTGGGGATCAATAAGGCTTTTGAAGCTGGAACGAGATTTGGTCTGAATATGGAGAAAGTTGACCGCGTTCTCGGAGTTGCCCTTGGTGGAGGTGTGGAGACGAATCCTCTCCAGATGGCGCAAGCCTATGCAGCCTTTGCTAATGGGGGTTTAATGCCTGAAGCACATTTCATCACTCGTATTGAAAATGCCAGCGGTCAGGTCATCAAGAGTCATAAAAACTCCCAAAAACGAGTGATTGATAAGTCGGTAGCTGATAAAATGACCAGTATGATGCTAGGAACATTTACCAATGGTACAGGAATTAGTTCGTCACCAGCGGATTACATTATGGCTGGTAAAACAGGTACGACTGAAGCTGTTTTCAATCCAGAATATACCAGTGACCAGTGGGTGATTGGTTATACTCCGGATGTGGTCATCAGCCACTGGCTCGGCTTCCCAACAACAGATGAGAATCATTATTTAGCAGGTTCGACCTCAAATGGAGCAGCCCACGTTTTTAGAAGTATGGCTAATACCATTTTGCCTTACACTCCAGGTAGCACCTTTACAGTGGAGAATGCCTATAAACAAAATGGTATTGAACCAGAAAATACGAAAAAGCAGGTTGTTGAAAATGAGACAAACCAGTCTGAGGACCCGATAGGAGATATTCGTAGTCGTGCACAAAACCTTGTAGATGAAGCGGGACGTGCGATTTCGGATGCAAAGATAAAAGAAAAAGCTCAGACAATCTGGGACTCTTTCGTCAATCTCTTTCGTTAAGAGGCTTGTCAAAGCCTAGGTTTCTTGTTATAATAGATAAGATGGAGGCGTTATGGCACTAAAAAAAGCAAGCCTAGCTTGTGCAGTTTGTGGTTCAAGGAATTACTCAATCAAAATTAGTGGGAACCCCAAGCCAACACGACTAGAAGTAAATAAATTTTGTAAGCATTGTGGAAAATATACGACACATAGAGAAACGAGATAGGAGAGAACGATGGGTTTTATTAAGGATATTTTTAAACTTCTTAAAGAAACAACTTGGCCAACTCGCAAAGAAAGCTGGAGAGATTTTCGCTCAATTATGGAATACACAGCCTTCTTTGTGGTTATCATTTACATTTTTGACCAGTTGATTGTTTCAGGTTTGATTCGATTTATTAACATTTTTTAGAAGAAAAGCGGAAGACTTCTGCTGGCTTTCTTCTATTATGTATGAAAGGAAATATCATGGATAGTTTTGACAAAGGATGGTTTGTTCTACAAACTTATTCTGGCTATGAAAATAAGGTAAAAGAAAATCTATTGCAACGTGCGCAAACATATAACATGTTGGATAATATTCTACGCGTTGAGATTCCAACACAAACCGTGCAAGTTGAGAAAAATGGAAAGAAAAAGGAAGTTGAAGAGAATCGCTTTCCGGGTTATGTCCTTGTAGAAATGGTCATGACAGATGAAGCATGGTTCGTCGTTCGAAATACACCTAACGTAACAGGATTCGTCGGGTCACACGGGAACAGATCAAAACCAACACCACTATTGGAACAAGAAATCCGTGATATTCTGGTTTCAATGGGACAAACTGTTCAAGAGTTCGATATTGACGTTGAAGTTGGCCAGACAGTCCGCATCATTGATGGCGCTTTTGCAGACTATACAGGTAAAATTACTGAAATTGATAACAACAAAGTGAAGATGATTATCTCTATGTTTGGTAATGATACGATTGCAGAAGTAAATCTCAACCAAATTGCAGAATTATAACCCAGAGAGGCAGTGCCTCTCTTTTTATGTGCCGTTGAGGGAGGAAGAAGTATAGAATAGAGAAAGTAGACTCAGGGGCTCGCGCATTTTGTTAAACTAAATGCAGAAAGGAGAGGCCTATGAATCTGAAAGAACTATACGAAGAAAGCAAAGGGATTGTCCATAAGTGCCGCAAAGAATACCATTTACATCTGTGGGAGAAAGAGGACTGGGATCAGGAGGGGATGCTGTGCCTGTATGAGCTGGTGAATC
>NZ_RJPJ01000015.1:0-30891 GCF_003943395.1 Streptococcus oralis
AATTGATGCTTCTGGCTATTTGATTAATATTATTTCCGATTCGTTTTAATTCAAAAATCAAATCTTGATAACTATTTGTATCAATGGTGATAAAATTCATACCAGGATCTAGTAGAGTTCGCCTAGCATATTCTGAGAATGATAAGCAGTTACTTTTTGAGATATTTTCATTCAATTTGACTAATTCTAGGTCAGATAAAAAGACTTTTTTTAAATTCGTTCTATATCGGTGTTCCACTGTACTACCTCATATATTTGTTACGAAAATTTTCACTAAGAAGACTTGTTTTTTCTACTTCTTTAATCAATTCCTGAATACAAGTTAACAAAATAGAAACATGTTCGTGAGTAACCTGATGATTTATTTTAGCAATTATTAATATTTCATAAACATCACGGCTAATTTGTTCCAACTTTTGTTTTTTCCAAAGGTTGAACCATTTTTCCATCTGTTTTTGTCCATCAGACAATAGTAAGCTTTTACGGAGAAAATCAGAAAAATTATCCTCTCCTTTCTCTCTCATTAAATCTAGTATTTGTTTTTCCTCCGTTTCTGTTAAGCGAAATTGTTTCCGGATACTACGTATATCTCTTTTCATATGACTTTTCCTCCTTCATTGGTACCTGTACTGACAATGTAATCTTACTGACACTGTCAGTACATTTTTCAAAATAGCTTCAACGTTTTTGTAAGGCTTTGCGAGCTCAGATATTGTGTCCACAATATCCCAAAAATCATATCGCCTGCCATTTCAAACCTCACGGTTCAAAAACAAACGATATGAAAATGTGGTGGCACGCCCCCAAACCCCCATGATAAATCTAAATTAAAAAAAGTATAACAAATACTTTTTGATAAAATTATCACAGAAAAAAGAGCCCTATCGGACTCTTACAAACTAAAACAATGTCTCTGATATTCATACTGTCTAATGCCACTACTGTCTTTGTTCATCTTGATAGAAAAAACAAAATAATGGTCACGACCGTCTAAAGATTTGCTTTTGTTAAGTTTAAAATAATGTTTTTGAGACATAGCCATTGTGCGTAAAATGTCATCAGTAATAAATGTCAATGGTATATCTAAAGCGGAATACTTGTAAAAATCTGACTCAAACTGTAAATAGGATTCAGAAAAATAATCTAGTTGCAATTTATCATCATATAATTCTTTACGATTCATGTAATTCCTCCCCTTCTATCTGTATATCGAGTATATCTGACCATTTTAATCGAAGAAAACCAGTGTCTGATTTAATAGATATAAACTCTTTCCCAATTTCTTTAACAATACCCGATACTACTTTTCTTCTATTTGAGTGCTTAAAAATAAACGTTGCAGGGAATGTATTCGTATAAAGTTGACGAACAAGTAAGACTTTCTCTTCCATTGATAAAGTAATTGAGACATCTTCTTTATTTTTTTCTTCCCAAAGAGAACTTGAATGTTCTGACAAAAAGAATCCCATCCACTTAGCCATCCCACGATCTTGATACTCTCTTGCAGATAAAAACGGCAAATAAGAACGATTCATCATTTTAGCCCATCTAATCCTCCAGCTGAATGACCACCAATGAGTTTACTTCTTGCAATTGTTCTAGAAGCCTGATCCAGGGCATTTCCTTTCAATAGTGAAGTAAAACCAAATTCTGTTCGAATAGCATCGATTGCGTACTGGAGCCTTTCTTCTTTTTCTATTTTCTCAATATCATCAAATAATGAAATCAATCCAAAGGATTCATCTACTAAACCAGAATAGTTAACCGCAACATTCCTAATAGCTCCTGAAGTATATTTAGTGTGAAATAACTTTAAGACGTAGTTTGTCAGTAGTGCTGTTTGATTGGTTGGTTCAATTTTCATTTGAGTATTGATAGAACGCTTTTGTTCCACTTTAGAGTAACCTAGATGTATAGAAACTACTGTTGCTTTTTTACCAGCTCTTCTCAATCTAACTGCAACTTGTTCTGCCATCTCACGAAGTATGATCTCAATATCTCTTTGTTTAATATAATCTCTTGGTAAAACTTGAGAGTTCCCTATCCCTTTTGACTTCGGCTTATAAGGTTTATGAACATTGCTTTCGTCAATCCCATTGGCATGAAACCATAACTCTAGTCCCATAATCCCAAGCTCTTTTTTAATCAAGTCAGGATTAGCCTGAGCCAATTCTTTAATCGAAAAGATACCTAAATTATGTAATCTCTTCTCCATGCGATTTCCAATTCCCCAGAAATCTGTCATTTTAGGAATAGCCCATACTTTCTTTTCTACATCCTCATAGGACCAATTAGCTCTCATTGTCGGAGTTTTTTTAGCTTCGTTATCTAGTGCCAACTTAGCTAATAAGGGATTGGCATTAGACATGCCTACAGTTGAATAGATTCCAGTTTTTCTCCAAATCTTTTTTTGAATAGCAGCCGAAATAATATCTAATTTATCTTTCCTACTAATACTTTTATCTGATACAAAATAATTTAATGAACTGGTTAAATCAATAAATCCTTCATCAATTGAGTAGGGATAAATATCGTCTGGTGCCGCAAAATCTTGAAAGATTTTTTGAATTTCCATATTGACTGCTATATAAGTATCCATTCTCGGAGGAACAATCACAGTTGATTTTGCCCATTCCTCTATATAACGAACATAGTCTATCGTTGTCGGTAAGCCTTGTTTTCTAGCATTATAGTGAGAGAATTTGCGAGTCTTTACATCAAATGGTAAATCATAGGAACGTCCAACGTTCGACTTTCCAAAGACCTTTTTAAACATAGGAGAGGAAGCAAGAATTAAACCAGCAGAATTGTCTGCACGACTCATAACACAAAGCGAAGTCTTAAGTGGGTGTAATCCCCTATCTACACATTCTACACTTGCGTAAAAAGATTTCATATCAATAAAGGCAATATCACTTTTAGGTTCGAGACTATAATCAAACCAACTCATACTTAGTCCTCTAAAGGCATAAAGTTCCCAACGATTTTCCCTATAATGCGAGGATTCTCATCATATGGCGCAAACTTATCTGAATAGTTCCGATTGAGTGAAACTAATCGAAGACCATTTTCTTCACGATACACTTTCTTGATATAGGTTTGACCATCCCAATCGATCGCATAAATAGCCCCGTCATAATCAAATCCCGTTTGCTTAATAAGGGCAACTGAACCATTTTCATATGTCGGTTCCATTGAATTACCAAACACCCACGATGCAAAATCATAATCAAATTGATGATCGAAGTAAACTGTATCGTAATTACCATCATCAAAATAAGCTGTTCCTGTACCAGCTGATAATTTTTCGTAGACCTTATAGGCAAAACGCTGAGGAATGTCTACAACCTTTGCATTCTGTTTATTCAACAATTCTGTAGCATAATTAAGTGTTGCTTCTTGATTCCTTTCCGTTAGTTTGAGATAGGTTTCAACTATTTCATACTCTGATTCAAAATATCGAAGATCTACATTCAAAATCTCACTCAATTTGCTTAAATTGTTTTGATTAGGCTTTGTTTTACCTGATTCCCAATTAAAGTATGAGGCTCTACTAATTCCCAAACTGGATGCAAGTTGAGATTGAGATAATCCTTGACTTTCTCTTTTTCTTTTTAATTTAGTAGGTGAAAACATTTGTCCTCCTTTGTAAGTTTATTAACTAACAAAAAGGATACCATAGCTTGTTGAAAAAATCAAGAGTTTAATAACCCTCAAGATTTAAAATAATCATAAACTGCGCTAAATTCGTACTTTTATTGTTAGGAAATCATCACTGAAGAATGCTAAAACTTTTGAAAAAATATGAAGAAGAAAATAGAGAATATAAAAAAGGATCGTTATTTTTTAATTAACGATCCAATAGACTTTATTTTAAAAATCTAACTCTACAAACCATTTCAATTAGTTAAATCTTTCAATCTTTCTTCTCCAGATTTAAGCATCTCTTTCTCCACTTGATTCCATTCTCCAAACAGTAAATCATGAAGAACGGTAGCTGCTGAAGTTGTATTTTCTTTTGAATCATATACACAACTTCTATCTCGTTGGTAAATTTGAATTCTTTCAAAGATAGCTAGTTCTTCCAATTGCCGTGTATTATCAACTAGATGATTTACAATGAAATCATGATGTTCTTTTGGAGTTGCACGTGCTTGATTTGGATTGATAGCGTACAGTTCTTCGTATCGGATAAGGGTGCTCAGATAGGACAGTTTAGGCTTTGTCGCAATCAAAGCTAATTGTACTTCATAGCCCTTATTTTTCAAGAGTTGTGCTGTTTTCTTTGGAACATCAACTGTTCGTAAAGTTCCCTCTATCAAAAGATTGTATCCCAAAGTACTCAATTTTGTTACTAAAGACTCTACCATTTTGCCTGCAAAATCTTTGGTGTATTCTACACTGTCTTTGCCATATTCTTGCTGCAGTTCTAAATAGTGTGGATGTTGAGAGCGAAAACTATCGCCATCTATGATAACAATATTTCCTTGAAATTCTTTCTGTTTAATACGATGAATTGTAGTCTTACCAGCACCACTTTGCCCTCCAAGCAAAATCGTTATAGGTTGCTTACTGGACTTTTTTCCTCTTGTCAGAGAACGAAGATTCCGTGCTAGAGCATGTTTGAATTCACTATCAGTATAATCTTGGATTTCCATTAGGCTACCATCCGTTTTTCAGATATCTCTAACATACGTTCAATTCCATCCAAATAGCCGCTATACCTCTCTATTTCATCAAAATTTTCTACTAAATAGATATTCGTATGAATCAAGTCAGATAGATCATCACTCATTAAAATCCAAGGATTAGATTCATCATCAATGCTAATTCCCTGACTATCTTGATAACGATAGAGTCGTGATAATAGATTAGCTCCTCTTTCTTTCACAATTTCAATTTTTAAAGTCAATTCATAATCTTCAACAGGATTGAGCATTTTATCTTCTCCTACAATATCGACATAAGATACATTAAACTTCTGACAAATGATGTCTATTAGTTCCGTAGAGACTGCACTCGTTCCATTTTCATACCGGCTCAAGCTATTTCGAGAAATTCCTACAATTCGGGCAAAGTCGTCTTGTGTTAAGTCATGTGTTTTACGTAAGGATTTTATGTTCTTTCCAATCATGGCAAACTCCTTTTATTTTTATACCACCATTATAACATTTAGAAAAAGTAAATGCACCATTTTTGGTGCATTATTGGCTGTTTTTCCTAAATCTCTCTAAATTCTTTTCCAATTGTTCCTTATGAAGTTGATTTTTAGCTTCCTTTAATGTATCGTCCAAAGTTTCTTCTCTATAAGTTGCTTCTGTTTTTAGTTGTTCTGATCCTTGATTTGGAGTAAAAATGATATCTAACAGTTGGTCTATTTTTTCAAGATCTTGGACAGACATATCAGATAGTCTATGAATTAGCTTCTTAAATACATCACTATTGTCTTGCTTTTTCTTAAAAAATGTTGTAAACATCTATAACCTCTCAAAAAAAGCAGCCTATCAGGACTGCTTAGTGTAATTCCGAAATCGCATCATAAATGGACTGCAATTTCTTATTGTCTTTATTCTTTGTGTCAATCAACGTATGTAGCTCTTCAATTTTCTTTTGACTACTTTGAATATCACTATTGTTATCCGCAATAAGTCTTTTAAGATGTTGCTGATAACTTGTAGTGATATCTGTCTCTTTTCCTGTTCTAACCTCTGTAACTTTGGGTTTAGAACTAGGATTCGATGCTGTCACAGGTTCTTGTTTTCGCTTTTGAAAAGCTGCTTCATAATTTACATCATTACCTCCTTGATGATTTCCAAATAAGGCCGCAATTTTATCTGGATCTTCTTGATTTTCTGATTTACTTTCTAATGGTTGATTAAAATTCCAATCTTTTGTCATTCACTCATTTCATCCTTTCTAAATTCAGAATCATCGAATTGTCTTTCTTTACCAAAGGCATGGTCAAGAGCTTCTTCAAAACTCATGTGACTAATGCTTTGACGCCTTTTGAACGTCGCAAACATCGCTGTCTCCAGTTGCTCTTTGTAAGCAGCTAGTTTTTCTGTTTCTCTTGCTACCTTACTTTCTTGCCTAGTGACCTTTTCTTCTAAGCGTTCGATTATGGTCATATACGATCCTCCTTCATTTTAATATTAGCTAAAACATCTTGATTTTGTTATCACAATTCTAAACATTGAGAGGTTTGTCTTACTGGCTGATTCCCCAATGTCTCTTTTGCAGTCTCAAGTATACATTGTAAATCTGATTTCTTTTCTCTAAGAACATCATTCCAGTCTATTTTTTCTTTCCCAGATTCATTATCAGGCAAATCCAGTAAAACAGGAAATCCTGATTGAGATAACTTATCAGAAAAATCTTTACCCGCATCATCACAATCTACTGCCAGTGTCAATAAATCAGGATGATTATCAAAATAGCTTGTGGTATCACGAATCGTATTGATTAAAGGCAATAACTTTGAAGGTATTACTGTATCTAAAAATTCCAATTTCTGATTTTCTTCAGCTATTAGTCGTAAAGTTTGATAAGCAACAACAGACCTTTTTAATCCCTCCATAGATACCAAACGAACATCAGATAGACTTTGTTGATGAAGTTCGTAATAGCTCATCAAGTCGATGAACGATTCACAAAAGACCAGTCTATTTGGTTTACCAATGTCAAAGGATATTCCAACATGTCCATGGCTTCCTTTTAGAATCGTTTTTAACCTCTTTCTTGGGAGAGAATGATTCTTATAAATCCCTTGTAAACTTGCTGCCTGCAGCTTGTGACGATGATCAAAGCTTTTAAAAACAATAACAGGTTCAACTGTTTCGTTTGTTTTCCAACTGGCTTGTGCTATTAAACCTTGTTGAATCATCCTTTGTACGATTTCTTCTGAAATTCCTCTACATTCTGTTAAGTAATATCTGGCCAGACTACAGTTAGAATCTTCTATTCTCTTTAAAGGATAATAAAATGGTCTCTCTCTTTTTTCTTGAACAGCTTCTTTTTGAAAAGGTTCTTCAGAAAGAAAGGCTAGAGCTTCTTTAAAGGATAGTCCCTTAACTAGTCGAACAAAATCAATGACATCACCTTGAATATCTCTTGAAAACCATTTAAAAGTATTGGTAGTGGAAAAAATTCGGAATGAATCGTGTTCAGGATGTTCATAGACACTGCTAGAAACTTGTTTAAAGGAGATACCTAAACGATTGGCTACATCAAGAATTGAAATTTGCTTACACTCTTCTATTTCCATGCAATATCATCATTTTTTCGTAGTATTTGGCAATGATGGTATTGATGATGATTCTTCTAAAGTTTTAGGAGTTGCCTTATCTAAATCATCTAACCCAGATTTCCAAACCTGTACTTGATTGACCAATAACTTACCAGGTAGTTTAGAATAGGATAACTTAACTGTTCTTGTTTCTGTCTGATTAGTCTTTGATTGGTTGGCATTCTTTAAATCAGATACATAGGTTACATTATAAGAGACCATGGCAATAGCTTGATTCGTAGTCTGATTGACAAAGATATCTGCTTTTTCAAAATGATAATCCAAAATATAATCCTTATACACTTGGTTCATGGCATCATTTTGACTTGTCAATTCTTGAGAATAAGCCGATTCAGTCATATAAGGTTGAATACGTGTATTATTTTCTCCGAGCTTTTCTTTCGTATAGTACTGAGTCAAAAATTCTTTTACAGTATCCGATGACAAAATACTTGCTTTATCTTCTGCTTGTTTGTCCTCTACAAGTTTAGCTGCAGCCAATTCGATTTCTTTGCGACTTTGTTTAGCAGTAGAATGTTGACCAGCAGTATATCCCATCATGAGAATAAAGCTAGTTGCAGCCACTGCTCCAACACTAATTAAGGCTTTAGTTTTGACTTTATTTAACATCTTAGACCTTCTTTCTATAAAAACTAGGTCAAGAATAACAAAAAGAACTTGTAAGTTTTATCACATCACAACGAAAGGTAATTCCTACATTTCAGGCGCAAAATCGTACAGTTCAGAGAAAAATATCAAAATTAGCTGTCTTCAGCTTATAATATAAACATGAACAAATTAAAAGAAGAAAATTTGAGAAGAGCTCTTTCTCATATTGAACGACATAAACAAGCCATAAATACAGGTAATAATAGTGAGGATAATGATTTTCATAAATTATTACTCCAATTTAGCTATGAAGTATATGAAAGAATCAAGGCAAATAAAAAACCTTATCCGAATTTAGATTCAGATAAAGTCTTTTGACTATCTAAAAAGTTCACATTTTTTTCTTATTTATGGAGTTAATGAAGCGCCAACTGAATCCTAGAACCAACATCAGATTGATGAAAAGGTACACAGCCGTAAAACTAGTTAAACCATGTTGTCTGATATCATCAAAATATAAACTAGGTTCAGTAAAGAACAAATAAATTCCATAACCCTCAACGAAAATAAGAAAACTGACAAAACCAATCAGGAAAAGTCCACTGGCAATAAGAAAGAGTCTCCATAAAAGAATGAGAATTCCTCCTACTGCTAAAAAAATTACTGGGATAAGGAGTAAATCATTCATGACTTTCTCCTTTCTAGCCAATCAATTGACGATAATGGGTGGCAAGAGAGGAATCAAATTCCTTTAGCTTTTGAACTAAGTCCAAATACTCCTCTTTTTCATGCTCTTCAAAGTCCACACCTCGATGATTCTGAAGAGCGATTTCCATTTGGCTAGTGAGTTCTCGTTTGGAAAAGCTGTAATCCCCCGTCACTTCCTCATAATGTTCCTTTAGTTCCTTGTAGGCTTGGTATTCTTCAGGTGTTTGAAATCCCTGTACCAAAGCCTCTTCTAATTGATAATAGGTATCTTCCATCATAATCGTTACCTCGTTTCTTTCTATCTTTATTCTACCGCGCTTTTCTTTTCTTGTCCGCTATTTATATCTATTTTTTAATCTAATTCAAAAGAAAGTTGTTCTTGCTTTTCTTTTCCTTTTCCTTTTTCGTGGAGTTGTCTTAAGGCCTGATCAATAATATCTAAATCCGTTTCTGTTTCAATTAATGGCGCGAGTACATCGTATTCGGCCTTTTTAGTTTGATAATCCTCTTCCTTTGGAAAATTTTTCTCAATTTCTACCTTAGCAGTAGTCCATTTATCCTTTAATTCATCCAATAAGTTCTGAGTTTTCACTTGGTCCTCCTTGATGTGATCAATCGTATGCTGAAGTCTTTGAATTGTGCCTAAAGGAGAATACAAATCTAAACTGACAGAATACTGATTTTCTCCCACAATCTTAACAGAGAAGGTTTCAGGAAGAGGTTGATTTGTTGGAAGACTAAGCATTTTAATGTCAAATCCTCGATAACTGGCTAGGGTACGAAATTCTTTGCTGTCAGCTTGATTATGACGGATAAGACGGTGTAGGGATTCCCCTGCTTCAGCTCGTTGATCAAAAGCCTGCTTACCTACCGTCATAGAAAATACCTGGTCTTTCGACATTTCAGACTGTTGAATGTCGCCTTCATACTTGCTTAATCGTTTCTCAAGAATGGGCATATTTTCTTCACAGTAGGAGATTGTATGACGATAGTGATCCTTGCTGCGTTGAAAGGCGCGTCTTTGATTTTCTAATAGAGTTAGATCATTCTCTAGTTCCATCTTATATTTGAGATAAGGATTACCTGTTGCTAGTGCCTTAAAATCAGAAGCTGTCATGGTCTGCTCATCAATGTCTTCTGCAGCACGAATCGGCTCCTTAGAAGTCATAATCTGCTTAATATAACGGAGTTTGTTCTCCTGAGTTGCCCATAGATAATTATCAAACGAACCTTTGGTAATATAGTGGTAAATATCTACTTCCTTGTTTTCATTTCCCTGTCGGATAATACGTCCATTGCGTTGCTGAATGTCACTTGGTCTCCACGGAACATCCAGGTGATGAACTGCTTTCATCTTGCTCTGAACATTTAAACCTGTTCCTCCTTTTTCAGTTGAGGCAAGGAGAATCCGCACCTCTCCTGCATTGACCTTTCGAGACAAACTATTCTTCTTTTCATCACTATTGGCATCATGTACAAAGGCAATTTCCTTACTAGGGATTCCTCTATCAACTAATAAAGCCTTTATTTCAGAATAGACATCAAAGCCATTATCCTTTTTCTTAGGGGTGCCAATATCTGAAAAAATCATCTGAGTAGCCTTATTTTCCATTCCCTCACGATAAATTCTTTCAACATTATCCACTACCTGAAGTAGTTTATGATTGTCTGCTAGACTATAACTAGAGTCCAATAAACGCATATCAATAGCTAGTTTCCGTGCCTCACCTGTTATCTTTAACATGTTATCCTGGCTCGGATCAACGGTTCCACATTTGACCATATCTGACCTCATAACCAATTCTTCTAAATAGAGTTTCTGGTTTTCAGTTAACTCACTCTCAATAGGGATAATATGGGCTTCTGGTACAGGTAAATCCAACATATCTTGTGTTTGAATGTCGGCTGTTTCTTTATAGATTTTCATCAGCTCAGGAAGATTGACAAACTTTTTAAATCGTTTCTTAGGTTGGTACTTATCCCCTGTAGGAGCTAATTCCATAGAGTTTTGAATTTCTCCAAAAGCACCTACCCAAGAGTCAAAATAATCAACTTGATAGCGTTTTAAGATATCTGGTTGAATATAGTTCATCATAGTATACAACTCACTAATAGAATTGGAAACAGGTGTTCCTGTCGCAAAGACAATGTTTTTAAAATCATGTTCTTCCTGAATCTGTCGCACCTTCATTTCCATATCCACATTCTTCTTAGAAGTTGTATTAGTAATCCCTGCTACATTCCCAAGTCCAGTAATTGGACGAATGTTTTTAAAGTGATGTGCTTCATCCACAAAGAGAAAATCAATTCCTAAGTTCTCAAAATCAATAAAACTATCACGATTAAAACGTTGGAGTTCTTCCAATTGTTTCTCTAGACCACTTATTGATTGCTCTGCTTCTTTAACGGTATACTTATTTTCAGAATGTGTTTTAATCTCTCGTAGTTCATTGAGTTTATCCTCTATATAATTCATCTGTCTTTCCTTACTGACAGGGATTTTTTCAAATTGAGAATCCCCAATGACAATGGCATCGTAATCTCCTGTAATAATACGTGACACAAATTGTTTTCTTCTCGCCTTCACAAAATCTTTCTTAGTAGTCACAAAGACTTTTTTAGTAGGGAAAAATTTCATGATTTCTTGACCAAATTGAGCAGACAAACTAGAGGGCACTACATACAAGGGCTTATGAACCATCCCCAACTCCTTTAATTTAAACCCAGCACCAAGCATGGTCAAGGTCTTTCCTGAACCTACCTCATGAGCTAATAAGGCTCTTTTTTCTTCTACGATTCTTTGAATGGCATTCTCTTGATGAGGACGAAGACTGATGTTTTGTGCCAAGCCATCAATGACTAGATGGCTACCGTCATACTCTCGACTAACCGTTCGATTATAAAGACGATTGTAACTTTCTTCAATGACTTGTTGGACTTCTGGATACCGTGAGACAAAGTCTTGAAAGAGTTCTTGTAAATGCTGCTCTTTTGCTCTTAGAACAGAGGTTTTTTCCAAATCTGTGATGGTCTTTTTCTTTTCTCCTTCCGTAACAGTCATAGTAATCGTCGGTTGGTTTGAATTTAGTAAATTCTCAAAAATCTTTCTTCCTGTATCATAACGTGACCCACTAACTCCAAGACTACTATCTTTGGCACTTGGATAGCGATAAGCAAATGATGTCCTTAAATGAACCTGCCCATCGACAGGATTCACTTCAATGACTTGTTCAACATCAGGAGAAGACAATTCAAATTCACGATTGGTAAAACATTCAAAGGCAAATTTACCATAAACGGATTGAGGAATCCAACGTGAACCTATTTTAAACTCAATATCTGCCAGATGAATCCGTGGAGGGCGAACAGATTCTAACAAATCTAAAGCATGGGACCAGTCACAATCTTGATTGTTTTCCTCCACTAATAGTTGAACTACTTCTATCTTGTTGAGAATATCTCCTGATAAAAACTGGTTCTTAGAAAGATATTTTCTTTCCCCTCTTAAATAGCTTTCTGGATCCATTAAAATCTGGTCTCCTAACTCATCTAAAATAGCAGCTTGGCTATGTTCAGGGTAAATTGATACCATATAGTCTAAATCAACCCCTCTACCATCCGATAAACTAGAGTTTAAGGCATCTAAAGCCGTTGAAACTCTTGTAATTACTCTCTCCGGCCTAACCAATGCTTTCTCAAAAGCTAAAGATTTTTTATATTTTACTTTCTGACTTTTAGAATCAATGTATTCATCTTCTAAACTAGCTAGTAAGGAATACTTATCGTCACTATCAAATAAGTTCCGATTAACTGAGGCATTCAAGTATCCAAATTGACTTACAAAGCGGTCATAGTCACGATTGAGTTTACTAAGTAATACCTGAAAATCTGTTCGACTATAATCTGGATGACGTTGAATTTCAATTAAGGATTGATAGGTTTCTCTCAAATCAACCATGCTCTTAATACGACTAATATCCTTATCCGATAAGGGGCTTTCATAAAAGACTGTTTTTTTGAACAAGCCCTTATATTTCCCTCTTTTACTCGCTTCTTCTGACTTGTAAACATCTAGTGCTTCCTCATCAGTCAAATGAAGTTGCACGAATCGGTCTATTTTATGTTCAGACAAAGAACTGTCCCAAGCTTTAAAATCTCCCTTCTCATCTACATAATAACTAATTTCGTCTACTTTTGAACTTTTCCGAATGCCATGCGTATCTCGGTAATAAATTTGATTTCTCTCATATCCAAAAGAATAGAGCGCTAAGTCCTCACGTATACGACTTGGAATAGAATGATCCACTTCTTCTTGGATAAAAACAGGTGCTTTCAAAGAATTGTCAATTGGTTTAGGTTCTTCCACATTCTCTAATGCTTCCATTATGTCAGTAGCTAATGTTTCTGATCCCCCCTTAACATTGAGAGTTCCTCCATTAAAATTACGTACCTCATATTCACCCAAAACTTGTGTGTTGTATTTCCCATCAAAATAAGGATTGATCCAGACACGCTTATCCTCCTCAAAGAGAATAGAACCACTAAAAACAAGTTCCTCTTCATTAAGATTCTTTGCTTGATCCTTTTGAAAGAAGAGGAGATCTGTGGTCACTCGAGTACCTGCAATCTTTTTAAAAGCCGTATCCGGCAAACGAACTCCCCCTAAAAAATGAGTGTTGGATTTAATCTCTTGTAAGACATTATCTGTCCGCTTATCCATTGTCCCAATAGATGAGATAATCGACACTTGTCCTCCGTCTCTTACTAAATCAAGTGAGTGTTTGACAAAGTAATCATGAATCATATAAGGTTTATCATAGTTTTTATCGGCAATGCGAAAATTTCCAAAAGGAACATTCGTTAAGACTAAATCAAAACTATTATTTTGATAGGGCACTTCTTCAAATCCTCGCACTTCAATATGGGTATTGGGGTGGAGTTGTTTTGCGATTGCGCCTGTCACACTGTCTAATTCAACCCCATAGAGTTCTGATTTCTCTCGTATACTTCTAGGCATAGCCGCAAAGAAGTTCCCAGTCCCCATAGAAGGATCTAAAATCCTTCCTCCTTCAAAACCATCATCCAGTAACTTTTGCCAAATCTGGCGAATAATCATTGGGTCTGTATAATAGGCTGTGAGAGAACTTTGTTTCATAGTGGAGTATTCTGATTTACTTACTAAACTCTTAAGAGTTAAACGTTCTGTTTCATACTTTGGATTGAGTTCATCGAAAAATTCATTGGCAAGACCACCCCATCCAACATACTTGGCTAGTAGCTCTTGTTCTTCTGGACTTGCTTGTCGTCTCTCTTTTTCTAATCTTTTAACAAGTTCAATTGCGGCGATATTCGTTTCAATCTTTTCTCGATTTGTCTTAGGATAAAAATCCTCTAAATCATCTGGAAAAACAAAATCTAGAACAGGGACATCCGTCTCTTCAATGCCTACAATAAGCGTTTCTGTTTCCTTATCCTTTTCATTATCTTCTTCCAGATAGGAAAACAAATCTATTTCCTGGCTTTCACTTGGTGAATCAATCTCAATCTCTGAATCTTCTTTTTCAAGTTCTACGAGAGACAATACTTGTTCAATCTCTTCCAAACTGTTCAAGTATAAGATAGGATTCTCTTCAAATAACTGGTTGGAATCATTGAATAGCTCTAGGCGAACTAAGTCATTTAACTGTGCATTTTCAATCGAAACCAACTGAAATACTTGTCCTTTATAACTTACTTGTGAACCGATTGGATATTCCCTCGAAGCTTCTTCTACAATTTTATCTACTTTAGATAGGGAATGAACTTCCACATTTTCTTCTACCTGGTCAATATTATCTAAAGGTAAGACTGCTTCCTCTACTTGCTTAGACTTTTCTCTTATAGCCTTTACTTCATCAAAATGAGTAATAATCTTCAGCTTTTGTGTCAGTGGTAGTTGTTTGTAGTTTTCTTCATGATGGACAAAATCCGTAACAGTATCTAAAGTAGCCATCAATTCTGAACCCAAATAGGCTAGAACATCTCCTTCTTTTTCTTCAAAATGAATCTCAAGAACCTCTTTTTTTAGTTCTTTTGAGTCAACCATTAGAAGAAATTCCTCTATATCTCTACTAATACGGTCAGATAGATTATTCGCAACCCGATAGACATTGACCAAATTGACATCCTGATTCTGATGAAAAATAAGCTCACTTAGTTGTTCTAGCTTCTCTTTTTCAGACTGGATGTAAAATCGAGTGGAAAGATTATAGGTTGCGACTTCTAGCACCAAGTATTTCTCCCAACTACTTAATTGAGATAATTTATCTAGACCCGCTTGTCCAAAATTTCTTGTGTAACTTTCTAAATCTTGGTCATTATTTTCAGAACTAGCCTCTAGGAAAGAAACAATATCTTGATCAAACGAATAGACATGAGGTATCTCTTCTATCTTGCCATCTTCAGCCAAAAAACTCTCTACCAAGTCTTGCCATTTCTCATCAAAATGTTGCGCTTGATAACGAAGAAATAGGCCCATTTTCTCCCTATCTTTTGGAATTGTTCCACGAAACATAGCCAATAATTGCATTACTTCCATACTCGCTCCTTTCATCTATATGAAAATAGGAGAATCACATGATTCCCCTACAACTCTATCTCCATTTCAACCTCTTGAGGACTGGTTTCTAAATCACTAGACAAAAGAGAAACGGCATCTGTTCTCATGTAGTAAGTATATAAGTCTTCTAGGTCTTGTTCGTTTTCAATCCCTGTTTCAATACTAATCAGAGCCTGTATAAATTCCTTGTAGTGACTCTCCATCATATCTGAAATCTTTTGTTTCATTTCCATAAATACTGAAGACGGTTCAGTTATACTTGTTTGGCCCATGTCTTGTAAATCCTTTTCTAAGGGATTGGTTCCTTCTTCTACTTCTACTAAATCTGAACGACCATCACCATCAGAATCTGCGCTAAGAGGATTGGTTCCTAGCGTCAATTCTTGAGCATCAGTCAGTCCATCTTGATCCGAATCACGTTGATAAATGGCTTCCATATACTTCCTTCTTTCCTAGTTAATCTTTTTTCACTCCAATCCTACCAAATATTTCTTGAAAGAAGTATCACAACAAAAAAGAGAACGAGCCAAAACTGCGTTCTCCTTAAAATGATAAAAATATATTTTATGCCACAAAAGATATGTAAACTAATCTTTTAAATAATAAAAAAGTTCCGATGTTTGTAAATGTTTTGAGTAAATGGAAATTACTTTTTCACCTTTTGGAAATACTGTCTTTCTCTTCAAATCTAATAAAGATTGAGGAACAATTTTCCTAGAGGTCTCTTTCAATGTTAATGCTAGTATCTGTTTTCTTGTACGTAGAGCATAATCAAACTCCAAATACAAATAACGTCCTGAACCAGTTAGATGAACATGCTTTCCCAATAACTCCTCAATGGATCCTAAAACTTGTAACTTTTGCATCGTGGTTCCATCTTTTTTTATTTTCAACTCATCAATTATGACATGTCTATTTAAACAATCGTCAAAGAAACTGCCTGCACCTTTTTGGTAATCAACACCACATAGGTGCATGAAATTAGTAGGTGAAAAATGAAGCTCAACACTTTCAATTTCCGTTTCATAATACATGATTTTGCCAACAAAGTGTTTTTTAAAAAAAGAAGCCGCAATTTGTAACTGTGTAAAAAAACGCTGAAGTTTTATTTTTTCGTTGTAATTAGGATTACGATAAACTTCAAAATTTTCCATATTTTCCATAATTTCCATATTTTCCTCACAAAAAAGGTGGTTTACAGAGTCTGTAAGCCACCTAGTCAGTCGGTTTATTCTGGTGTCTGCCACCGCTTGGCCCTTACGTCCAAGATTGCTATCGGATTTCGTTCTGGTGTCCGCCACCGCTTGGCCCTTATGTCCAAGATTACTATCAGATTGACCATGAGCCGACTACTCATCTACACTATTTATTCTACCTGAAAATGGTTAAAATTTCAAGTGTAAACTCTCCTATTTCGTAGTATAAGCAAAACTGATGGCACTATCTGCTTGAGAGATTATTCTAAAGGTATAGTTAGGGTTGCCACCATAGTTTGTCTCAGACACAAGGAAAGAACCGTCATCATATACTTTCTCGACAAAAGCCACATGACCGTAGATGGCTGGTGTGCCATGTGTACCTCCCACAAAAGAAACAATGGCACCTGCTCTTGGTGTAGAGCCCGTTTCTCCACCAAGACTTGAAGCTGTCGCAACCCAGTCCTGACCATTTCCCATGGTATTAATGATTGAAATCTTCTCTCCGTTTCTACCTTTTAGCTTTAATCCTAACTGGTTCATACGAGCCGCAACACCCCATGTACATTGTCCATAGGCATAGGCCATACCATCTCCACCACCAGGAACAGAATGATCATACAAGTCCCCACGAACCCCTTCAAGGGATTGTGGGTCACTCTTTGCCTGTCCTCCATTTGTTTGACTAAAGCCTTTTTCAATTTGGTAATACCATTCCGTTGCTCTGGTTTGTCTTTCCAGTAGTTTGTCACCAGAATTTCCCTCCCAATAGGTGAGGAAGAGTTGAGCGAGATTGGCTGCACTGCCCGTATTTCCAAAGAAATCCTTTAACCAACTTTGATAGTAAGGACTATCCCCATGAAGCATAAAATCAAGTTGGAGGTCTAAATCATACCATTTCTTATTTTGGGTGCGTGCATAATTCAATAAAGCTGTATGACGTGTTGAACCATCTGCGGTATCCGTCCATTGACCTAACCCCAAACCTCTATGAAGGATATTAGGATAAGCACCACTATAAATGGCTGGCCCTCCTATCGCTAACCAGCTTTCATCATCCCATGAGGAATCGGTAGCGCCAACTGGAGGAGATAAATAATCCCCTTCAGCTCGTTTTGGATTGATAGAAGATTCTACCGACCAATTTCCTAAAATTGCCGCAATGGCTTGGGGACTTGCCCCTTGAGATTTCAAAAACTCATAAATATGTTTTGCTCGTTCAAACTCATCCCCACCAAACTGACCAATGGCTGGTAAGATAGTGGTCTGAAGTTGAATGACTTTTGGAAAATAAAATTGCGGATTGACATACACCAATTTTTCTTTCTTGTTTTTATACTTCTGATAGGAAACTTTCAACCCTGTATCGTCTGGTGTTTCACCAATAATATCACCCGTTAGAACTCTTGTCCCCTCAATCGCACGGCCATTATGAATAGAATGCAAGGTCAATCGACTCTCATTCTCTCCTTTTCCGTTAGTGAGAATAACATTGTCACCGTCTAGAGACACAACTCCATCCATTGGTGCGACAATCGTTTGGTGAGCCTTCGCTTCTAGTAGAATGTACTCCTGAAGGGTAGGTTTTCCGTCTAGATCATAGTATCCATAACGATAAGTCATGGTTAGACTATCTTCGTTGCTTTTCCCCTCAAATGGATTGTCCAATTCCTGCATGGAAGCATACACACCCTCTTCTTTTAGTTCCTTCATTTCCTCTTGATCGTCTTTCGATAGTCTATACTTAGGAGTTTCATAAAGGTCTTGCATTGATTTCAAATCTTCCCCATTGTTTAAATCATGCCACAAAGTAGATAGATAATCCTTGTAAGTTTCTGAACTAAATAAGTGAACTGGTTTGTGTAACTCATAGTCATGGAATTTAAAGTTCATATACCCCATCACATCATCAACTTTTGTGTAATAAGTAATTCCTTTGTCATTTGTGCGAGTATGTTCTGCATCTTCCCAAGTTAGGTGGGTATAAGCTTTTGTTAATTCAAATTCATCTTGTTGAATCAAACTAGCAGATGAAAATCCTAAAAAGAAACTCATCATAAGTAAAAGAAGAAAGACTATTCCTCCAACTATCCAGGTTACAGGATTTCCAGCCGCAAATGTAAAGAAGGAAAAGGCTGCTTTTAGTTTTTGATAGATATTTCGGACACTTGTAAGACCTTGTTTCTTTAATTTTCGATACCGATTTTTAAAGGAACTTGGATTCTCTTTCGCTAGTTTCCATCCTTTTCCATCCTTAAAATGATGGTATCGCTCTTTTGTATTGGTCAGTCTTTTCTTGGTAAAACGACCTGTTGCTTGTCCTGTTTTGACACTAGCTTTTCCAAGATTATAAGAAAGCCGACTGTAGCGTTTCCCTTTTCTAATGGTCTCTTGAAGTGTGCGATAGCCTTCTAAATCTTCATTTTCTGAAGCTAACTCTCCACCTTCACGTCCAAGGACATAAAGAAAAGTTTTGGCTTTCCTACTGACTTTTTTGGACTTATAGGCTTGTTTAGTAGATTTTAGATTCTCTTTTGCGGTCTTGACTTCTTTCTTAGCTTTTAATTCTTCTAAACTCTTCCCTTGAAAGAAAAAATTGGATTTTACTTTCGATTCCTGACCGTAGAGAAATTTTTGATTGGTTTTTCTTTCTTTACGACGCTCTTTTCTTTCTTCTTTTGACTGTGCCTTTGCTTCTCTAAATTGCTTCTTGGCTATTTTCAATCGTTTCCTAGCATGAGGCAACCGTCTGTCTCTTAATTCTTTCCGATTCAAAAGAGATGGAGGACTATTTTGAAGAATATGATTGTAGTCTTCATTTGCTTGTTTTACTCTCTCCTTTGAAGCTTCTCTCATCTCCTCTAGCTTTTCTTTTATCTCTTTTTTCCATACTTTTTCATCCAGTACAGCGGAATCTTTTTTCTGTTTCCTCACCTCCTTCTTTCCTTTTTTCAAGAATTTCTTCTCATCTTTTAGACTTCTTCTAAATGCCTTTCGTGCACGTATGATTTCTCTTTTATCCTTCATTTACCTTCCCCTTAATTAGAAGCCATTTTATCAGGATCTGTACTCATGATATCAAACAATTGAGTACCTTTAGGAATCTTATTTTTAAAGGGAACTACAACGGAACCAGCTTTTATCAGTCCTGCACCTTTTTCTGGATTGACTAGGTATTTTTCAAGTTCTTTTGACAATCCTAAGAGTTGAACCAATTCTTCTCGGTCATTTTTTGCTTGCTTGAGGAGAATCATAAATTCACTATTTGCAATAATCCGTCTACCATTTGGATCTAACAATAAGGTTTCGACGTTTTGAGTTATTCCAGTCGGACTGGCTCCATATTTTCTGACACGACTCCACAATTTAAAGAAGAAATCACTGGCATATTTATCTAATAAGAGAAGCTGCATCTCGTCAAAATAAATCCAGGTCTTCTTCCCTAATTTTTGATTCCGAACGACACGATTCCATATCTGATCAAAAACAACCATAAGAGCGATTTGTTTCAGCTCATCTCCTAACTTCTTAACGTTATAAATCAAGAAATTAGATCCTGTCTGAATATTGGTCTTATGAGAAAAAATATCAAGAGAACCTTCGACATACAGTTCCATATCAAGTGCCAAATTCTGCGCTTCTTCTTCTGGTTGTTGACTCAAGACAAAGACCCATTCTTCCAAAGAAGGCTCTTTAAATGACTGATAGGTGAGTCTGGTAACTCGGTCGATAATCGATTTTTCTCTTCCATCCATTTTCCTATCCAATAACTTGCCGATAAAGGATAAAAGAAATTCTGATTTTACCTTAACAGGATCCTCATCCATATTTTCATCAGACAAGTCAAGTACATTGAGATAGGTTTGGGAATCTGGCGCAATATCAATCATTTCCCCACCAAAAGCCCGTCCAATAACACTGTACTCTGCTTCTGGATCCACGATGATAATTTCAGTATTTTCACCAGATTCCTTGATTTTGGTCGTGATAATCTCATGCTTGGTTGCCATCCCTTTCCCAGCTCCAGATGTCCCTAAAATCAGACCAGACGGTGTATTTAATAGGCTTCGATCAATGGTAATAATATTGCTTGAGATTTGATTAATACCATAATATTTCCCACTACGGTCTTGTAAGTCTACTGAAGTCCAAGGAGAGTTCACTGCTATATTGGACGTTAATAAACTCCGTGATACGCCTTCTAAAAAATCACAACCAAATGGCAGCAAACTATTAAAGGCTGCTTCTTGCATATATGGAAGTTTATCAATCATTAGGTCATTTGAGCCGGCCACTTGTTGAATCGTGTCTAGAGCTTGTTTAAGTTCTTCTTCATCCTGACCAAAAACACCAATCAAAAAGACTGTTTGAAATAGTTTATCTCCTGTCTCTGTCATGGTTTTTAAGAGTTCTTCAGCTTCATCGATATTGCTTTCTAATACATGACCTACTTTTTCCAAATAGATACCTGTACGAGCGAGTTTTTGTTGTTCCCCAATCTTTTGAGATTCCATTAAGGTTTTCTTCGTTCGTAGTTTCTTCATGGCATCAGCCTTGGTCGAACTTTGAGCATGGAGGCTCACAATCAATTCCAAATCTCCTTGCATGAGGTCTCTGATAAACTGATCTCCTAATTCCATACCGTAGTCTCTGACATAGACAATCTGCAATAAGCGGTCATTGATTTGTAGGTAATTCTTGTTTTTAAAATCCAAGAGGTTAGGAGCTATAAAGTGACGAGTTGTCTGACCCGATCTCGTTAAATCACGGTAAGAAAACGGAAGATGGTGTTCTCCTCTAAGCATATCTGCCAACAAGTTCACACGGTTTTCTCCAGCCAAGGATTCAAAGCGAGCATCAATTTCTGAGAAACCACTCTTGAAATATTCTCCTATTTGGGACAGGGAACGATAGGCTTGTTTGGGATTAGAATCCTTTCTACCAAAGGTAATCAGTTTCACAGCTGAAAAGTTATTTTCACCACTGTCTAAATTCTGATTCATCATCCGATTCAATTCTTGACGATAGCTATCATATCCATCTTCTTTTTCCTCATACAAAACACTTTGTCTAAACTTTTCTAAATTTAATCTTTTATTAAAGATAGTCAATTGGAAGTTGGTTTGGTCGTCTAAAGAGTTAATCAAATCAGAATACTTCTCAATGATTGCGCCCTTATCTTCTAAACCAACAGTTTGGTAATTGACATCACCAAGTAAATAGCTTTGTGAGAAATAATCTTCTTTTACCTGCATCAGACCATTTTGATACAGGGCTTGATAGGAAAGAGTATTAGCCGTTGAGGGTAACACTTCCTCTTTTTTCCCTTTAACTTTTTCCTTTTTATTAGTCATTGAAGTTTTTTGTTTCTTTAATGTATTTGATTTTCTTTTCATGTTCAGGTCCTTTCTTTCCTGTAATTGTGCGTAGGGGAACCGTTAATTCAAAA
Source organism: Streptococcus oralis (assembly GCF_003943395.1). Taxonomy (GTDB): domain Bacteria; phylum Bacillota; class Bacilli; order Lactobacillales; family Streptococcaceae; genus Streptococcus; species Streptococcus oralis_BF. The sequence goes on from NZ_RJPJ01000015.1 coordinate 21,846, forward strand.
TGAAGACGGTATTTCAAATAATGTTCAAAATATAAATCATTGGGTTTATAGACTCCAAAAAGCATGAGGGGGATGGTAAAAGCAAACACAAAACCGTAAACAAACCAATCTCCAAATTGCCAGAAAAAGAGATTCAAGCCCAAAACAATAATTGTGACAATAAAGGCTGGTAAAACAAAGATGATTTGTCTTGTGGTGAAACCTAACCAAGCCCTGTGTTGGTATTTTGAGATGTCTTTAAAGACACGTGTATTCATGACTTTCCTTTCTAAAAAGGCTAAGAAGCATTCACTTCCTAGCCTTTATCTAATTACATACCTAAGATAGAGCGAGCCGTACGTTGAGAACCAACGAGGGCAATAATCAGTAAGATAGCTTGTACCAAACTACCAAACATAATCGCAAGTGATTGCAAGACTCCTGCACCATTTGAGACAGCTATTTTCCCAGCAGATTCAAACAAAGGAACAAGAGAAACAATCAGAAAAATAAGAACCCCTTGTACCGCATAGACCATAATATTTTTTAAATAGCCAATACCAATAGACTTCCATTCATCACTTAAAAATGTTGGAATCGTAAGAGGGGCAAATGGAATCATAAGGTAGAGTTGAATAAATCGAATAGATACCAAAAGGTTAACCATGGCTGCACTTACTATCCGAACAAGCCAAATGAGGAGGGCGAAAAAGCCCACAATCATCCGGCCAATAAATCCTGAACCTTTTAATCCAGAGATGGTATCATACTTTGCCCCACCGTGAGCCACAATCGAGGCCACTTGTTCAATGGCGTGACTCGCAATCCCGATGATGGCTTCTACAATCACGGTAGTGTTGGTAATTACAACTGCGACCATGATATAACTAATCAACATCGGCGCCAATGCTTCAAAGGTCATCGCTCCTCCTGAGTTAGCAATTTTCTTTGCCATCTTTGAAAATTCTAAGATGAGAACAACTGATAGAATCGCAACTCCAAGAGGCTGCATGACACTTTTAGTAATACTAGACATATAAGTCCAAACAGTTGGATTGTAGCTAGATAGAGATTTAATCAGATCTACCGTAGATTGTAAATCTACATTAAACCCTTCAAATAAATTTTCAGCTGATATTTTTTCAGATGCAAGGTAAACAAAGGGTGAGACTAAACTAAGATTCATGTCATTGTTTATCCTCCTAAATTGAAATCTGGGTTACAAAGGCTCCAGCAGCCCCTACCATAACTCCACCGACAATTTCAAGAATGGCATTCCGAACACCTGGTCCACCATCTTTAATGTTGGTTGCAAGATTGACAATCCCCACAACAACGAGAAAGGCACCAACCGCAATCAATCCCTTCTGTAACAAAGACATAGCTTGTGCAAACATGGCACTTGCGTCTACTCCATAAACAAAACCTTTAAAATGCGTAATCATCTATTTCCTCTTTTCTATTTTTATTTTAAACTAGATTCAAAAGTTAAATCACGAATTCTAAGGCCTTCAAGATGATTTTCCTGTCTTTGATTCAAAGGATTAATTTGATAGTTCCACCACCGTTCATCGGTTTCTTGATTGGCTAGGTACTTCCAGTTTGGATGCTTAATGGAATTGTACTTTTTACTTTTAAAGACAGGCATATTGGCAATTCGAACCAAGCATTCATGCCGTTTCATATTTCCGACTTCATCAGGTGTCATTAAATCACGAGCAATCTTTTGATGAGAAAGGGATCCTGAACCTGTCTGGCCAAAGGAACGACTAGTATTTCGAACATCAATGGTTTGTTTACCGAGTAAGCCACTCATAAATTTAAAGGTATCTTCATCATTCCCACCTAAGTAGACTAAGCTATCACAGTTCCCCAAAATGGTTTTCCAAGCTTCTTTTTCTTTATAGAGTCCTTGAAGTTGGGCAATATTTTGAAGAATGGGAACTAGACTCATATTACGAGAACGAACTGTTGAGGTTTGTTCAGCAAAATCTGGAATTTCTCCGATATTTGCGAACTCATCTAAGTAAACTCTTACATGAAGAGGCAATTGACCCTTAAAATCAATATCTGCTTGTCTTGTTAGGGTTTGAAACACGGTTGAAAAAAAGAGGGCTGAAAGAAAGCGAAAGGTACTATCGTTATCTGGGATAACTAAGTAAACCATTGATTTTTCCTGGCCCCATGTCTTCATATCAAGGGTATCTCTTTTGGTCAAATCCATGACACTTTGAATATTGAAGAGGGCAAATTTAGCAGTGGTTACAGCTATAACAGAATCCAAAGTCTTATCCTTATAATTTTGAAAATCTGCCCAATTTCGCATGGTAAAATTTTCAGTCCCATACTTTTTAGCATAATTTTCAAATAGAATTTCTAAGACACTTTTTTCTTGGTTTTCACCCTTGGATAAATGTTTAATGAGTTTTGAGATTTCAGCAAAACTTGGATAACGCCCTCGTTTTTTTCGCTCTTCCACTTCTTTTTTTTGACGTTTCAACAAGTTTTGGTATTCTTTTTGACTTAAACGACTTTCTTCTATGAGCTGTTCTCTTGTTTTGGGTGGATTATAGAAATCGACCAAGTAAGAGGCTAAAGCTCGTACCAAAGTCATAGAAGCTTCATCCCAAAATGGATCACTACGGGAGCCAGAGCCTTTGGTGTTATTGAAATAAACCGTCAGCAAGCGATTCAAATCATTTTCTGTCTCTATATATCGAAAAGGATTGAAGCCATCCGAGTTCTTCATATTGACTAAATCTAACACCTTTACTTGGTAGCCATGTTCTATAAAGAGTTTGCCTGTTTTTTCGGCCAAGTGATCTTTAGGATCCACTACAATATTAGAACTATTCATCTGAATCAGATTGGGCTTCACAAAGCGGAATGTCTTCCCACTTCCTGAACCTCCGATCACCGCAATATTCTTATTTCTATCATATTGGGGTGGTTTTTTATCTAATAATGTCAAACGAACATCTTGTGCTAAGATCGTATCATGAGAAAATTCCTTACCGTAAAAGAGCTTCTTTTCTTTTAGAGTTCCAAAACGGGCGCTCCCGTATTCTACCCCTTCTCGGTATTGCTTTTTACCAGTCTCTAGATAGAGATAAACCAGCAACATCATAACAAAACCTAGAAGAAAAAAAGCACTTGATTTTCCAGTAAAAGAAACATTCCATGGCGACTGAAGAACTTCATCTTGACCTTCCATCAGAAGATGAGTCCATTTATCTAAGCTATTTCCAGTATAGGAATCATACAAAAGCGTCAAACGATGAAAGATATAGCCTAGTAAGATGCCTAACAGGGAGAATAGTAGGAATTTCTTTCCACTGTACATCATCTCACCATCTCTTTCTGTTTGACAGCCCCTTCTTGTCTAAAGGTAATTTGGGATTTAGCCTCATCAATTGCATCGTCTAAAGACTTATCCATGGTAAAATCAGCTAATTTCTCCGGATCATTAACCATTTTTTCTAACAGATGGTCTAAATGATTGTCTAGAATTGAACGGTCTTTCGTGTAGAAATGCAGAGAATCCCCTTGCCAAGCGATGGCTAAAGGAATCTCTTCTTTTTCTAAAAAAGCTTTAAATTTCTCTATATCAATTGGTTTGTCTAAAAAATCTTTTTTCAGATTAATCGTATCAATCGAATAAGGAGATTGTAGCAATTCTTCTAATTTCTGTACCCCTATCTTATAGGCGGAATCCTGTGCTAAAGCCTGACGTCTAGACCATTCTAGAATCTTTAAGAGACTTCTTACAGTAAATAAAAGACTACGCTCTGCATATTGAACAGCCATTCGTTCCTGTTGTTCAGAGGACATCTGACGCCTCCTTCTTCACAAATAGCAGTTTTCCTTCTTTATAGCGATAAGCTATCAATTTCTGATGTTGCTTAATCGACTTGACAACCTGCAGTAGATCTCTCGAATAAGGTTCTCGAAGAGTAACTTCTACTGCCTTCCCATCAAAGATACCAACACGTTTAAATTCAATGTAGTCTTTTTTGAGATGTCCTAAGCCCATACCAAAGGGAAAGTGATGAATCAATTGGATGGTACAACCACCTTTATTTCCCATTTGTTTCAAATCATACAAGTTTACTACCTTCATGATTAACTCCTTTATCTAGTTTGTCGCATCGTTTAAGTCTGGTAACGATAAACTCCGTGTCTGTTAGAAAATTCTCACACACGTCTTGTGCCAGTTGCCCTTCACAGGGAAATACTCTCAGTCCCTACTTACACAGGCACGCTAATCAAGACGGAGTGGATTCAATTTTCAAAGAACAGGTAGCTTTATTATAGATAAGAGTAGTTGAAATTTTTATCACATTTTTGGGGTTGTTGGAATAATCAGGTAAGTGCTAATTTCTAGCTCCTCTCACAACACCCTACATACATTCTATGTTTTATGAACAGTAGCTATCATTTACATTTTCAAACTACCACTCTATCAGATTAAAAGTCAAAATAGGCGCTTCTACTTCGAGAGATACTCATTTAATGGTTCAGCAATTCGCACTACTTCTGTTACAGAAATTTCATCACTATGACTTCTCACGATTTGTTATTAGTTCACTTTGTGGGCTTGCTCATGAAACCAAACAGAGTAAGTCGTAAAAGAAAAAAGCAGTACAATGAACTGCTTTTACGGATTCAGATATATCTGCTTTACCGTATGAAATACCGCTAATCTTTAGGATTATATACTTGTTAGCAAAAATACAAATATGATTATAAAATTTACCTTAGAATTTTAAATCTTGTGGCTATGTAAACTAATATTAGCTGGCTCAATATAAGTTTGAAAATAACTTTCCTCGAATTGAAAAATATAAATAAGAATGGTGGAGTATGCTCTACCATTCTTATTTATATTTTTTAAAAGTTAATAACGACTTTTACTATATCTTATCTTCATCATTACATTTTGTCATCATAAAAATCATAAATCCAATGAAATAAATAAATAGCTGACCAATTCCTATATATTGAAAGAGTGACCAACTTTTCATATCAAGAGCTGCTGCGACAAAGCTACCAAATGGAATAAATAGACCGCTTATCATAAAAATGATACTAAACACTCGTCCTAAAAATTCTGAATCAACTGATATTTGTAGATATGACATTAGATTGATATTAAATACCGTCACACAAAATGTAAACGAACCAAAGAGTAATAATACAACAATCTGTGAAGAATGAAAAAATCCTAGCAATAGTAGCGCTATGGAAGCTGGTAATAATAGGTGAAAGAACTCCTTTGGCCCCAGTTGCTTTTTATATAATCCAGCAAGCAAGGCACCAACAATACTACCAAACGACTGAGCAATAAGGATAAAAGCATAGATATGATCAAACCCGGAAAAAGAAGAAGTAAATGGTAGATAGAATGCATAAATGGCATCCAAAAAATTTAAAAAAGCACTAGCAACTAAAATCACTAATAGAGATTTATCAGAAACAACATAGTTAAAACCTTCTCTAATTCCATTAAATAAATTGACCTTTTTTGTTTCGCTACGAAATATAGTTTGGAAATGAGACTCGCAGAATGCTGAGACAAAAAAAGACAATGAATTGATTAGCATTCCATATTTAAAACCGAACTGCTGTATAACAAAAACAGATAACAATGGTGCTGAGACTGCAACAACCTCTGATAAGATTTTGGATAAAGAGTTATATCTATAAATTCCCTCTTGCGATAATAAATCTCTAACAATTGCCTTATATGTAGGTCTATTAAAACTAAATAAAATGGCAAGTATGATATTAACAGCAATAAAAGTCCAAATGTTTTGTGGATTATAAAATAAGAATAATAAAAAGGTAACGATGCCAGCAATTAAATCTGTGATTATAAGAGTTTTTTTCCGTTCGTTAAAATCTGCAAAATGACCTGCAAATAAATTTAGAAGCAATTGAATAATTGATTCACTGGATTGGTACAACATCATAAAAAAAGACGATTTTGTTGCCAAGTTCGCAATTAATACCTTGTTAGCATAATCAAAGATAATATTTCCGAAATTTGTGGTTTGACCTTGAACTAACATCAGCAAGATATTTTTATTTTCTTTGTTCATATAAATATTCCTTTAAACTCTCAAAAACTTGCTCAAAATCCTCTTTAATATCAGCTGAAAATGTAATTAAGTATCTCAAATCCTCTAATGAAGTAGCTTTTTCCCCTAATTTTTCGGGATATTCTCTGAAGTAGTCATATTTTACTGGTAAAACTGGAGGTTCTTGTCTCTTGCCATTTTGAAAAACTGCTAATGTTGACGCAAAACGCTTTGGTTGATTTAAACATTTTGGATGATATGAAATATCGTTTTTTAAGCGCCAATAAGTTTCAAGGATATCAAATTGAAAAGCCAGCTTAATCAATAAAGGAATATTTCCGCCTCCAAACCGTTTCCCAATTTCACAAAAGCTCAATCGATCACTTTCAGAATGATAAAAAAATTCTGCATGAAAGGGATGGACAGCTTCAGTCCCTAAGTTATACAAAACTGTCTGCGTCTCTTCCTTCAATCTCTTAATAAAGGAAGTGTCACTATATTTCGAATTTGTTTTTATGACATTAAAGAAGCTATCTTTAATATCTAAAATATTTCCAACATACTCATGGGTGAAGAAATAAGCTATTTTTCCATTTACTGCAATTCCATCACAAGTAAACATCGCATCGAACTGCTCAACTGTTTCGAGTAAATAATCCTTACTAGTGTAGTAATTCGGTACTTGAGAAACTTTACGAACTCCCTTCCCAGATGCTTCACTACGAAGTTTAATCATAAACTCCTCAGGTAACACTGATATTGGATTAAGTAGAGTTGGTTGCAAGACTTTTCCGGCTAACATTTGTCTCATTAATTTTTTATCTTTATACGCAAAATTTATTTTCCATGCATCTTTAGTATTGGTAAAAATAGATTTTAAAATACCTACAATATGCATTAATCCTTCATCAAGTGTAAAAATATCAGAAATGCTATCTCGGTTATCAAAAAAAGTTAGTAATTCAGAAAAATCAAAGTTCTCTAAAGTAAAGATATTTTCCTCTAAAAATGACTGCTCTAGGTATACATTTTTTAAATGTTCGGGACATATTATTGACAAATTAATATCTGGTTTAATTCCGATACCAGATGGATGATAACGATAAATAAAAAACTTCATTAGTTATACCTCGTATGTTGCAGTAGCCACTTTTCAATAGATAGGAGCGCTTGTTCAGTTTTCTTAAAGTCTTTACCGTATAGTGATAATCCAATTACTGCATCTGCGCTATGAAAGGCACTATTCAAATTTTGTCCCACCTTCACGTACTCGATATAATCAAAAATAGAAAACTGTTGTTTTATCTCATTAGTTATAGTTGGTAATTCTTTAATAGTTCCTGCTCGTTTTGCGGTTAGAAGCCAACCTGTATTTGGAAATTCTTTGGGAAGTTCAGGTAATATTTCTCCGCTGATACTATAAATCAGCAGCTTAAGAGGATTGCAACCAAATTTATATTCTAAATTTTGCCTAATACGTGCGCCTCCGATTCTGCAGGCAATTTCCAGAAAAATAATATCCTTCAAATCATAAAAGACTTCTAAATGAAATAAGTATGTCCCTTGTAAATCCAATTTACTTGATAAAAAAATAGCATAACCTACTAGTTCCTTATAGCCAGTGCTGTCCTTATCTAACGAAACAGCTGCTGCTGAGCCTCCTTGTTTGATTAACAATGGATTATAAAGATACTTAGAAGGCTCACAATAGATAATTTCACCATTGCTCACAAAACCATCAATATGATAAATATCACTCTCAATATACTCTTGAACAAGTATTTGTTCCCCTTGATTAAATAAACTTTCCTTTAGTTTAACCAAATCATTAATTGTTTGAACACGGAAAGTGTCCACAGACCCTGCACCACTTAATGGTTTTAAAATAATATCTTGATGTCTATCAAAAAAATATTGAAGTTCAGAAAAACAATCTATTTTTTGTGATTCAGGAATTCTAACTCCTAACTCTTTAACTCTTTTTGTCATTACATTTTTATCACGAAAAATAATCGCTTCATCTACTTTTTGACCTCCAATATGAAATTTTTCTCTCAGTTCTGCCGCTAATAGGATATCAAATTCATCTAAAGGTATAATCGCATCAAAAGACTCTGATTTAAGTAATTTTTCTGCCTTTTCTCTACGTGTATTCTGGTCTCCAGCAACACCAGCCAATTTAACATTTTTGGGTAATTTAACTCTAAACGACTCTCTCTTTGACTCATCAATTAGTAAGGTGAAGTGATGATTAGTAGGAAGACAACTGAGTATATCTGTATAGTTTTCTCTATATGGATGTAAGATAAGTATATTTTTCATCAATTTTAACTTTCTATTGAATTATTAGTTTTAACACTTTTATAAAGCAGGTAAATATTTTGTAGTTACTAAAGGAATTGGATATTATTTTCCGATTCTGAAAAATTACCTTTCTACCGGAGTATCTTTTTCGTAAAAATCCTTAATCATATCTTCATGTTGTTGATTGACAATTTTTAGATTTTGAATTTCATCATAATCAAAAAAAGCTAATTCTAGGGTTTCATCATTGTTAAAGTTATGGTCAATAAAATCATTTACGGCATTAACTAAATACAAAATAGTAATAACTTGTGCTTCATCACCGTTCGGATATGAATCAGTATATTTTGTATAAACATTTTGAAGTTTCACAGGTATAACTTTAATTCCCGTCTCTTCATAAAATTCTCTCACCAACGCTTCTGCAGCTGATTCTCCTAATTCAATAGCACCTCCAGGTAATCCCCATGTTCCTCTATCTGCTCTTCTTTGTAAAAGTATTTTCCCAGAATTATGCAGTATTCCACTAGTAAAGTTTAAAAAAATTTTATCCTTACCGACCTTTTTTCTTATTTTTTTTATATAATCCATTATGCTCTCCTAAAATTATAATCTGTTATTGAAATCTGATCCATGATTCCAAAGTATTCTTTCGGAATCCCATATGTATTATGGTAATATTC
>NZ_RJPJ01000016.1:0-23750 GCF_003943395.1 Streptococcus oralis
CACATACACAGATACTGTGAACGACGGCACTTGGACCTTCAAGGGTTACGACGCAGTTAGCGCCGTTGTCAACAAGTCCGATGTAGAATTTGTAGGAAAGTGGGCCTTTGAAGCTAAGAAGTACCAAGCTACTTACCGCTTCGAGAGTGAGACAGCAGGTAAGACTCTTCCAGCAGCCATCGCAGCATTGACTCCAAGTGACAGTGCAACTTATGTGAATGGTGCCTCTGTTTCCGCTCAGCAACCATCCCAAACTACATACACCGACGCAGTGAACGACGGCACATGGACCTTCAAGGGTTACGACGCAGCTAGCGCCGTTGTCAACAAGGCTGATGTATCCTTCGTCGGAAAATGGACCTTTGAAGCTAAGAAGTACCAAGCTACTTATCGCTTCGAGAGCGAGACAGCAGGTAAGGCTCTTCCAGCAGCCATCGCCGCATTGACCCCAAGCGACAGTGATTCGTATGTGAATGGTGCCTCTGTTTCAGCTAAGCAACCAGCGGAAAGCACATACACAGATACAGTGAACGACGGCACATGGACCTTCAAGGGTTATGACGCAGCTAGCGCCGTTGTCAACAAGGCTGATGTTGAATTTGTAGGAAAATGGACCTTTGAAGCCAACAAGTATCAAGCAAGTTACCGTTTCGAGAGTGAGACAGCAGGAAAAGCTCTTCCAGCAGCCATTGCATCATTGACCCCAAGCGACAGTGCAACTTATGTGAATGGTGCCTCTGTTTCAGCTAAGCAACCAGCGGAAAGTACTTATACAGATACAGTGAACGATGGCACATGGACCTTCAAGGGTTACGACGCAGCTAGCGCCGTTGTCAACAAGGCTAATGTAGTCTTCGTCGGTAAGTGGGAATTCAAGGCGAATCCGACAAATGCTGAAACTTATACGCCTCAAGTAACGGAAGAAACTATCAAGGTTGGACAAACACCTGACTTGACCGATAATGTGACGAACTTGTCAAGCCTTCCAGCTGGCACTAAAGTAGTGGATATTACACCTGCAGGTCAAATTGACACAACAAAACCAGGAACTTACACAGGTAAGGTACGAGTTGACTATCCAGATGGTTCTTCTACTGAAGTTCCTGTACCAGTTAATGTTTTACCTGCACCGGTAACTGAAACCTATCAAGTGACTTATCGCTTCGAAAGTGCAACCGCAGACAACAACTTGCCAGCAGAAGTATTGAGCTTACTTCCACAAAGTGGAACATATACTACAAGTTCTTCTGCAGCGATTGCTTTCGTTCCAGAAGCACCGATGCCTGTAGGAGTTGCTGTTGCAAATGGTACTTGGAAATTCGTGGGCTACGAAAAAGTGGAAGAGGGGGCAACTCTAACCTTCGTCGGTAAGTGGGTCTTTGAAGCTAAGCAAGATCCTAGTCCACAACCACAGCCGGCACCAACGCCACAACCAGCACCAACGCCACAACCAGCACCAACGCCACAACCAGCACCTCAACCAAATCCAGTTCCACCAGTGAATCCAGGGGGAGAGCAGGGGGCTGATAATAATCAGGCAGATAGACATCAACCAGAACAACCAAGAAAACCTGAAGAGAATCCACCAGCTCAAAGTCCAGCAGGAGAAAAAGCAAAACAAGCTACATTGCCAAATACAGGTAGCACTGCACCGCTTTCACTCACTGGACTAATGACTAGCTCTCTTCTTGCAGGTCTAGCAGCGTTGCTTCTTGGTCGCAAGCGGAAAGATGATTAAGCACTAATTTTATCTAGAAGCTTTCGACTTTTACAAGATTCTTAAGCACCTGTTTGACTGTTTGACAAATCTATCTGAGTCGCAAGCTTTAAGGCTGAGAGAAGACCAATTTGGTCTTCTCTTTTTGCATTTTGGATAGAAAGCAAATGTGTGATCTCAAGTCTAAGATTGGTATTTGGAGAAATTGAGAGCCTTGTGATCGGTCAGATAAGTGTGGCTACAGAAAAAGAACAAAATATGGTATAATGGTTGGAAGAATAGAATCGAGGATAATATGTCATTTACGAAATTTCAGTTTAAAAACTATATAGAAAAGGCTTTGGAGGAGTTAAAATTTACAACTCCGACAGAGGTTCAAGATAAGTTAATTCCTATTGTCTTGGCAGGTCGTGACTTGGTCGGTGAGTCAAAAACAGGTTCAGGGAAGACCCACACTTTCTTGCTACCCATTTTCCAGCAATTGGATGAAACTAGCGATAGTGTGCAAGCTGTAATCACTGCTCCAAGTCGTGAGTTAGCTACTCAGATTTACCAAGCAGCTCGTCAGATTGCAGCTCACTCAGATGTCGAAGTCCGAGTGGTTAACTATGTTGGTGGTACGGATAAGGCTCGTCAGATTGAAAAACTTGTCAGCAATCAACCCCATATTGTCATCGGGACTCCAGGGCGTATCTATGACTTGGTCAAATCTGGTGATTTAGCCATTCACAAGGCCAAGACCTTTGTTGTCGATGAAGCCGATATGACCTTGGATATGGGATTCTTGGAAACCGTTGATAAGATTGCAGGGAGCCTTCCAAAAGACTTGCAATTCATGGTTTTTTCAGCGACGATTCCTCAAAAATTGCAACCATTCTTGAAAAAATACTTGTCAAATCCTGTCATGGAGAAAATCAAGACCAAGACAGTCATCTCAGATACCATTGAAAACTGGTTGGTTTCGACCAAGGGACGAGATAAGAATGCTCAGATTTATGAGTTGACACAAGCTATGCAACCATATCTAGCCATGATTTTTGTTAATACCAAGACGCGTGCAGATGAATTGCATGCATACTTGACTGCTCAAGGATTGAAGGTAGCTAAGATTCATGGAGACATTGCTCCTCGTGAGCGCAAGCGAATCATGAATCAGGTGAAAAATCTGGATTTTGAGTACATTGTCGCAACGGACTTGGCAGCTCGTGGAATTGATATTGAAGGTGTCAGCCATGTTATAAATGATGCCATTCCGCAAGACTTGTCCTTCTTTGTTCACCGTGTTGGGCGTACTGGACGCAATGGTCTGCCTGGTACAGCTATTACCCTTTACCAGCCAAGTGATGACTCGGATATCCGTGAGTTGGAAAAATTAGGTATCAAGTTTACTCCTAAGATGGTCAAAGACGGAGAGTTTCAAGATACATATGACCGTGATCGTCGTGCTAATCGTGAAAAGAAGCAGGATAAGCTTGATATTGAAATGATTGGCTTGGTTAAAAAGAAAAAGAAAAAAGTCAAACCAGGCTATAAGAAGAAGATTCAATGGGCGGTGGATGAAAAACGCCGCAAAACCAAGCGTGCTGAAAATCGCGCACGTGGGCGTGCTGAGCGAAAAGCCAAACGCCAAACTTTCTAAGAACAAAATTGGAGCTGAATGGCTCCTTTTTTGTTACTTTTCTTTAAGATTTTTCTAAAAAAATGCAAAAAAAAGTAAAAAGTGGTATAATGATAAGGTTATATAGTCCCGATAAGATGGTAGAAATTTCTATCAGTACTTTGTAACTCTATAACAATATTTTTAAGGGGGGACATTTTTATGTCAGAACGTAAATTATTCACGTCTGAATCTGTATCTGAGGGGCATCCGGATAAGATTGCAGACCAAATTTCAGATGCGATTTTGGATGCTATTTTAGCAGAGGATCCAGAAGCGCACGTTGCTGCTGAGACAGCTGTATACACTGGTTCTGTCCACGTTTTTGGTGAAATTTCTACAAATGCCTATGTGGATATTAACCGTGTGGTTCGTAATACCATTGCAGAGATTGGTTACACCAATACAGAGTATGGTTTTTCTGCGGAGACGGTGGGAGTTCATCCGTCACTTGTTGAGCAGTCACCAGATATTGCTCAAGGTGTTAACGAAGCCTTGGAGGTTCGTGGAAATGCAGATCAAGATCCGCTTGACTTGATTGGAGCTGGTGACCAAGGTCTTATGTTTGGATTCGCAGTGGATGAAACAGAAGAACTCATGCCATTGCCAATTTCACTCAGCCACAAACTGGTTCGTCGCTTGGCAGAACTTCGTAAGTCTGGTGAAATCAGCTATCTTCGCCCAGATGCCAAATCGCAAGTTACAGTTGAGTATGATGAAAATGACCGTCCAGTACGTGTGGACACAGTCGTTATTTCAACTCAGCACGATCCAGAAGTTAGCAATGAACAAATTCACAATGATGTGATTAGCAAGGTTATCAAAGAGGTTATTCCGGCTTCTTACTTGGATGAGCAAACAAAATTCCTCATCAATCCAACTGGTCGCTTTGTCATCGGTGGACCTCAAGGAGACTCCGGTTTGACTGGCCGTAAGATTATCGTGGATACTTATGGTGGCTATTCTCGTCACGGTGGAGGTGCCTTCTCTGGTAAGGATGCGACTAAGGTGGACCGCTCAGCCTCATATGCGGCACGTTATATTGCTAAAAATATCGTTGCAGCAGATCTTGCTAAGAAGGCAGAAGTGCAATTAGCTTACGCTATCGGTGTTGCGCAACCTGTTTCTGTCCGTATCGATACTTTCGGTACTGGAACAGTAGCTGAAAGCAAGCTTGAAAAAGCGGCGCGTCAAATTTTTGACCTTCGCCCTGCAGGAATTATCCAAATGTTGGACCTCAAACGTCCAATTTACCGTCAAACAGCGGCTTATGGACACATGGGACGTACAGATATTGACCTTCCGTGGGAACGTTTGGATAAGGTAGATGCTTTGAAAGAAGCTGTGAAATAAAATGAAAAAGCTTGGTAATGTTACCAAGCTTTTTTGCAAAAGAAAACTAGCTTAGAGCTGGCTTTCTTATTTTGTAGGAATAGAAATTTCAATCAGTTTATCTGAATAAAGTGTCCTGATATTAGCTTCATCAATTTTTTGTTTATCAATCTTGCGTTTCATGAAGAAATCTTGAATGGTTTCGATTTCTGGTTCACGAATAGCGCGGTGTTTGTTGGAAATGAGGATTTCATAGTGAAGCGGAGCTTGTGTGAAAATCACATCTGTGTTTCCAGCAGAATAGACCTCAACAAGAGTTGCGTCAGTACTTTCTAATTGGCTTTTGACAAGTTGCGAGTGTGAATTAGTCGTGTTGATAAGCTTCATAATAGTTCCTCCGATTTTCTAATTCTATTATAGCACTTTTTGGATAAAATCGTGTATTTTAGTCAATTCCATGCTGTTTTTTCCAAGCTTCAATTCCCCATTTATGGCTACCACGTTTGAGTTTTTCAATTGCTTCATCAATAGGAAACCAAGCAATATGATTAAAATCTTCTAATGGTTTTTGTACTTCCTCGAAAGAAATAGCTTCGTAGAGATAAGCTGGATTGTAGTAGTAGGTATCACGGTGGCGAGAGTAAAAATACTCATCAGCTTGTCCATAATAGACCCCAATTTCAGCTGTAAAGCCAAGTTCTTCGATTAGTTCTCTCTTCAGTGCCTCTTGATGGTCTTCTCCTGCTTCAATTTCCCCACCTGGCAAGAACCAAGCACCATTGGGAGCTTGAACTAAGACAATTTGTTTTTTTTCTGGATCAGGAATAACTACGTAAACTCCATAGCGGGACTGGTAGGTCACATTCTCTATTTTATCACCAAAAGTTGGGTTTGCCATTGCATTTTCCTCATTCTCTAGTATCTTTATTATTATCATAATGGACGAGGGGCAAGCTGTCAAGAATAAACAGTTATTTTACTAAAGAGGAGTAGAAAATCTTTCGTTTTCTACTCCATTCTATAGTATCTAATCTTATTTTTCAGAAGCAATCTCTTCTGTTTTCTCGGTTTTTTTAGCAGATTTGATTTGAATCTTGCCATTGCTTGTCATGACTGCCTTGAGGTCTTTCTCACTTGGATTTTCAAGGTAGTAGTCTGTGATAGCATCCTCGATATAGTCTTGAATGGTACGGCGGAGTGGGCGTGCCCCCATTTTTGGATCATATCCCAAGTCAACCAACTTTTCCTTGACCTTGTCTGTCACATCGAGGTGGATATTGTTGCTAGAGAGGCGTTTGTTGACATCTGCTAGCATGAGTTCGACGATTTGGAGAAGGTTGTCCTTGCTGAGAGGTTTAAATTCGATGATGCCGTCAAAACGGTTCATAAACTCTGGACTAAAGAAGTTGCCGAGTTCACCGAGAACAGAGTTGGTTCGACCTTCACGAGCAGCTCCAAAACCAACGCTGGCTTCGGCCTTACCCGTACCCGCATTTGAGGTCATGATGATGATAGCATCCTTAAAGCTAACTGTACGTCCTTGTCCATCTGTCAAACGACCATCATCCAAGACTTGGAGGAACATGTGCATCACATCTGGATGGGCTTTCTCGACCTCATCGAGAAGGATGAGAGAGTATGGATTGCGACGAACTTTTTCAGTCAGCTGCCCAGCTTCATCATAACCAACATAACCTGGAGGGGCTCCGACCAATTTAGCCACGCTGTGTTTTTCCATGTATTCACTCATATCAAAGCGAATCATGCTCTCAGCAGAACCAAAAAGTTCAATGGCTAGTTGTTTGGAAAGTTCTGTCTTACCAACACCAGTTGGTCCGACAAAGAGGAAGCTTCCGATTGGGCGGTTAGGAGTTCCAAGTCCAACACGATTTCGACGGATGGCTTTTGCAATCTTATCGACAGCCTCATCTTGTCCGATAACATGGGCCTTGAGGTCTTCTGCTAGATGGATAAGCTGAGACTGTTCTTTTTCTTTGAGTTCTCCAACAGGGATATTTGTTTTCTGCTCAATGATGTGTTCGATTGTTTTCTCGCTAATGATAGGAGTATCCTGATCGGTCACCTTGTTCTTTTGCATTTCCTTGTACTTGGCAATTTGATCGCGGAAATAAGCTGCTTTTTCAAAGTCTTCCTCTCGTGTAGCTTGAGCCTTGAGATTTTCAGCCTCAATTAAGCGCTGATCAATCACTTTAGGATCAACAAAGTTCAGCGTCAGATTCATCTTAGAACCAGCTTCATCCAAAAGGTCAATAGCCTTGTCTGGTAAGAAGCGGTCTTGGATATAGCGATTGGAAAGATTTGCAGCTGCTTTGATAGCAGCATCAGTATACTTGACGTGATGGTAGTCTTCGTATTTCTTTTGAACCCCTTTGAGGATGATAATGGTTTCTTCGACAGTTGGTTCATCTACTTTGACAGGCTGCATACGGCGCTCGAGAGCAGCATCTTTTTCAATGATGCGGTATTCATTGAGAGTAGTGGCACCGACCAGTTGCAATTCACCACGGGCAAGGGCAGGTTTGAGGATATTGCCTGCATCCATATTGCCATCGCTAGCAGATCCTGCACCGACAATTTCATGGATTTCATCGATAAAGAGAATGATGTCCTCGCGTTTGCGGATTTCTTCCATGAGCTTCTGCATACGCTCTTCAAATTGGCCTCGAATCCCTGTTCCTTGAACTAGACTGACCACATCCAGACGGATGACCTGCTTGCCTTGGAGTTTATGGGGAACATCGCCATCGACAATCTTCTGAGCTAGACCTTCCACAACGGCTGTTTTACCAACACCTGGTTCTCCGATAAGGACAGGATTGTTCTTGGTTCGACGGTTGAGGATTTCGATAACGCGAATAATCTCTTCGTCTCGACCGATAACAGGGTCAATATCCCCACGACGGGCAATCTCAGTAATGTTGATACCATATTCCTCTAGGAGTCCTCTTTCTTGGCTAGGAGGTGTTTGAAGTGGACCACGGTTTTGAGGTCCGTAGCCCCCATTGCCCCCATCTCCTCCACCAGATTGAGTGGGAGGGATGTTATTAGAAGAAGGTCTGAAATTGTTCAAATCATTGAAAAAGTCGCCGAAAGGATCAAAGTCACGATTGTTTAGGTCAGTCATTCCTTTAAAGAGGGTATTGTTTGGGTCTGTTTTGATAATTTTATAGCAATTTTGACAGAGATCAATTTGTTTTTGCTGTCCATTGATATTGGTATACAGATGAATTGTTGAGTCGTTTATTTTACAGTTTTGACAGAGCATACATCTACCTCATTTCATTCTTATCCTTGTCCTAAGAAAAAGGTCAAGAATAGTCAAAGTTTTATACTCTCATTATAGCATGATTAAGGTGTAAAGCAAGTAAAAAGATTGGGTTAGGGAGATTTCGAGAGAAGTTCTATAAGAAAATCTTTGCTTATGAGGGTAAGAAAAAATCCCATTTGCGGGGACAAAAAGGATTTTCATTCATCGGGCCTTACTGCCCGTTGTTTTTATATTAATAAAGGAGTTCGTAGATCTCCATTGCAATCAAGTCAATGCTATCAAAGGTATAGGTTTCACGCGCTTCAACATCGCGAAGGGTGAAGAGTGATCCATTTTCTTCGTCATGGCTGTATGCAACTTCTGCGACAACAACACCTTCACGTTCAAAATTACGTTTTAGATTTCCGCCATCTTTTGTCATAGCTTCTAGGCGGTTGATGATTCTAACCAAATGTGATTCCATTATGATTCTCCTCCATTTCTTATCGTTACTATTTTACCATAAACCACGGGGACTTGACTAGAAAAAACTAAGATTTCTCGCTATTTCTCTTTTGCATAAAATTATTGGTGAAAATTAGTGAAAAAATATTGAATTTTAATTCAAGCTATGTTATAATCATACAATCTAATATTTAGAAAGCTGAGTTTATATGAATTTTTCCTTTTTACCAAAGTATTTACCTTATTTTAATTACGGAGCTCTTATCACTGTAGTGATTTCAATTCTGGTAGTCTTTTTCGGTACCATTCTAGGTGTCTTATTGGCCTTTGCTCAACGCTCACGTTTTAAACCTCTTGTCTGGTTTGCGAATATCTATGTATGGATTTTCCGTGGAACTCCGATGATGGTTCAGATTATGATTGCATTTGCCCTCATGCATATCGATGCGCCCACTATTCAAGTAGGGATTTTAGGTGTGGACCTTTCCCGTTTAATTCCAGGTATTCTGATTATCTCGATGAATAGTGGTGCCTATGTGTCTGAAACCGTTCGTGCAGGGATCAATGCAGTTCCTAAAGGGCAGTTAGAGGCAGCTTATTCCTTGGGTATTCGTCCTAAAAATGCTATGCGTTATGTTATTTTGCCACAGGCAATCAAGAATATTTTACCAGCATTGGGAAATGAATTTATCACCATTATCAAGGATAGTTCGCTTTTGTCAACAATCGGAGTCATGGAACTTTGGAATGGAGCTACAACGGTAGCAACGACGACCTATCTACCTCTAACGCCTCTCTTATTTGCAGCCTTTTACTATTTGATTATGACTTCTGTTTTGACAGTGGCTTTGAAGGCATTTGAAAATTACATTGGACAAGGAGACAAAAAATAATGACAGAAACCTTGATAAAAATCGAAGGCTTGCATAAGTCTTTTGGGAAGAATGAAGTCTTGAAAGGGATTGACCTTGAGATTAAACGAGGAGAAGTTGTGGTCATTATCGGTCCGTCAGGGAGCGGGAAGTCAACCCTTCTTCGTTCGATGAATCTTCTCGAGGAAGCAAGTAAGGGCAAGGTTATCTTTGAAGGAGTTGATATCACTGATAAGAAAAATGACCTTTTTGCCATGCGTGAAAAGATGGGCATGGTATTCCA
The DNA here is from genome assembly GCF_003943395.1 of Streptococcus oralis. Lineage (GTDB taxonomy): Bacteria > Bacillota > Bacilli > Lactobacillales > Streptococcaceae > Streptococcus > Streptococcus oralis_BF. Next base: position 9,595 of record NZ_RJPJ01000016.1, read on the forward strand.
ACAATTCAACCTCTTTCCCAATATGACGGTCATGGAAAATATCACCTTATCACCAATCAAAACCAAAGGAGAAAGCAAGGAAGTAGCGGAGAATAGAGCCCAAGAACTGCTAGAAAAAGTTGGTTTGCCAGATAAGGCGACGGCCTATCCACAGAGTTTGTCAGGTGGGCAGCAACAACGGATTGCTATTGCGCGTGGACTGGCAATGGAGCCAGATGTTTTGCTCTTTGATGAGCCGACTTCAGCTCTAGACCCTGAGATGGTTGGCGAAGTTCTAGCTGTTATGCAAGATCTCGCCAAGTCAGGGATGACTATGGTGATTGTGACGCATGAAATGGGCTTTGCGCGTGAGGTAGCAGACCGTGTTATCTTTATGGCGGATGGGGTTGTTGTTGAAGATGGAAGGCCAGAGGAGATTTTTGACCAAACCCAAGAACAACGGACCAAGGATTTTTTGAGTAAGATTTTGTAAAACCTCATTTTTAGAAGAAGTGGAGTAGAAATCATGGCTTCAAGTAAGGAATATTTAGCCTTTATTCTCGATCGGTTTTCGGAGCTAGAGGAGATGAGTTATCGTCCAATGATGGGAGAGTATATCCTTTATTATCGTGGGAAGATTATTGGGGGAATCTATGATAATCGTTTGTTATTGAAGCCTGTGAAGGTGGTTTTGGATCAACTGGGACAGACAAGGCTTGAACGTCCTTATGAAGGAGCCAAAGAGATGATTTTACTAGAAGACCTTGAAGACAAGTTATTTCTAGCGAGACTAATCAAGGATATGTACGAAGTTTTGCCTGCTCCCAAGGTCAAAAAGAAAGCATGATAGACTTGCCTAAGATAAATAGGCACTAAAAGCTCGATAAGAGCTTTTTCTTATAGTTTCAAACTATAAGGTCTATTAGTCAAGAAGTGTTAGAATGCCAAGGTATTTTTTGATATAATAGAAGATATTTGATAGAAAAGAGAAGAAATATGGCACAGATTATTGATGGGAAGGCTCTTGCAGCTAAGTTACAAGGACAGTTGGCTGAAAAGACAGCCAAACTAAAAGAAGAAACAGGTCTAGTTCCAGGCTTGGTGGTGATTTTGGTTGGGGACAATCCTGCCAGCCAAGTCTACGTTCGCAACAAGGAACGGTCAGCTCTTGCTGCTGGCTTCCGTAGTGAAGTTGTGCGAGTTCCAGAGACCATTACCCAAGCGGAATTGTTAGACTTGATTGCTAAATACAATCAAGATTCAGCTTGGCATGGGATTTTGGTTCAGTTACCTTTACCCAAACATATCGATGAAGAGGCGGTTTTATTAGCCATTGATCCAGAAAAAGACGTGGATGGTTTCCATCCGCTAAACATGGGACGCCTCTGGTCAGGTCATCCAGTCATGATTCCTTCGACACCTGCAGGAATTATGGAAATGTTTCATGAGTATGGGATTGATCTAGAAGGTAAAAATGCGGTTGTTATCGGTCGTTCAAATATCGTTGGAAAACCGATGGCTCAGCTTCTTTTGGCTAAAAATGCAACAGTGACCTTGACCCACTCACGCACCCATCATCTTGCTAAGGTGGCTGCTAAGGCGGATATTCTGGTGGTCGCAATCGGTCGTGCTAAGTTTGTGACTGCTGACTTTGTCAAACCAGGAGCGGTTGTCATTGACGTAGGGATGAACCGTGATGAAAATGGCAAGCTTTGTGGAGATGTTGACTATGATGCTGTTGCACCGCTTGCTAGTCACATCACACCTGTACCAGGTGGAGTTGGTCCTATGACTATTACCATGCTAATGGAGCAAACCTATCAGGCAGCGCTTCGTACACTGAACAAGGACTAGGAAAATGAAATTCGTATTTGACCTGGATGGAACGCTATCTTTTGACTACATGACCATAGACGAGGAGATTCAGCAGGTTCTTTTAAAGGCTGAAGATTATGGGCATGAGCTTGTGTTTGCCTCAGCTCGCTCTTATCGGGATTGCTTGGGTTTATTAGGCCCTGAACTCAGTCAGCGCTTGGTCATAGGTTTGAATGGTGGCATAGCCTATCATCTGGGGAAGGTCATCTTCGAAAGGAATCTCGATGCTAGAGTTTATCAGGCGTTAGTGGATTATTGCCAGACCTATAATCTCTCTTTCTTTGCAGATGATTGCTTTGACTATAGTGGTCAGATTGTGGAGAAGATTCCATTTATCTCCAGTGTAGATCCCCTAAAGGTGGCTCGTCATCAGAAACTCGAGGACTTGGGTACTCCGATTAAGGTAGTCGTTTATATGGGCGACCATGAGGATTTGCTTGATGATCTGCTTGGTCAGTTAGAAAGACTGGGGCAGGCTCATCTGTCCTATCATGCACATGAAAAGTGCCTTTATGTCAACCCCTTGGATACTCATAAGGCGACAACTGTTGAAAAGTTATGTGGGGAGAACTTCATCGCTTTTGGAAATGACCAAAACGATATTGAACTGTTTAAAACCTCTCTTTATTCAGTCCAGATAGGAGATTTTGCTGGTCTTACTCCATATGCAGACGACACGTTAGAGATAAAAGGAGAACCTTCTCCAGCTGTTGCTGCTAAAATCTTACAGACTTTTGCGGAATTTAAGGGAAAATAGTGTAGAAGGAGGTAGAACAAGGTTCGCCTTCTTTTTATGTAGAGTAATGCAGTCTATAAACTATAAATTTGAAGTTTGAAAAAGATATTAATGGAATTCAATTTGTAGTAGAAAGAGTCTAGAACCGAAAGCTATTTTCATTGCAACTATTCCTTTTAAATGACCCCTTCTTATATATCATTTTATTGGGTTAAATTAATGGAAAATAATTGCAATTTAAGGTGCCTTTTGATATATTTAATATATAAAATATATTATAAAACTTGGTACTTGTTTGTGTATTCAGAAGGAGGTTATTTTTTAAAATAAAGTAAACGCTTACTTTGTATCAAGAAAAAGAAATGAGGATTTTAATGAACAAAAGACTTTTTGATAAACGTTGTCATTATAGCATTCGTAAATTTGCAATAGGTGCGGCATCTGTAATGATTGGGGCTAGTATATTTGGTATTTCTGCTGTACAAGCTGAGGAGGTGGCTTCATCCAATGCTAAAACAGAAGAAACAACTGTTCATCAAGCTCAACCTTTAGATAAGCTTCCCGATGATGTGGCAGCTGCTATTGCAAAGGCTGATGAGAATGGTGGGCGTGAGTTTGTAAAACCAAAAGCTGAATCGGCAGAAGATAAAGTGACTAAGGATACAGAACCTACTACACCTACTAACGAGAGTAGTCGTGAATTGGTTAGTCCTAAAGGGGAAACTCCAAATAAAGTAGAAGAAGGAAACAAGGCTGATAACAAACAGAAATCTGAAGAGGCAAATCCAAAGCCTGTTGAATCTGCAGTAACAGCTGGAACAGAAGTGAAAGAGGATTCTAAAAAAACTTCTGAAAAGGACCAAGTGAAAGCAGACACAGAGATTAAACCTTCTTCTGAAAAATCACAAGTGCTGTCTAGAGAGTCAAACAAAGCCGAAGTTGAAAAGGAAAAACAGCTATTATCGGAACGAAAACAAGATTTTAATAAAGATTGGTATTTTAAACTAAATGCCCAAGGAGATTTTTCAAAAAAAGATGTGGATGTTCATGATTGGTCTAAATTGAATCTTCCTCATGATTGGAGTATTTATTTTGACTTTGATCACAAGTCTCCCGCTCGTAATGAAGGTGGGCAGTTAAATGGTGGAACAGCTTGGTATCGTAAGACTTTCACATTAGACGAAGCAGACAAGAATAAGGATGTTCGTATCAATTTTGATGGGGTTTACATGGATTCAAAGGTCTATGTAAATGGTAAATTTGTCGGACATTATCCAAGTGGCTATAATCATTTTTCATATGATATCACAGAATTTTTAAACAAGGATGGTAGTGAAAATTCAATTACTGTTCAAGTGACCAATAAGCAACCAAGTAGTCGTTGGTATTCAGGAAGTGGGATTTATCGTGATGTAACCCTTAGTTATCGTGATAAAGTCCATGTTGCCGAAAATGGTAATCATATCACTACTCCAAAACTTGCTGAGCAAAAAGAAGGGAATGTTGAAACACAGGTTCAGAGTAAGATTAAAAATACGGATAAGAAGGCTGCTAAAGTCTTTGTGGAACAACAAATTTTTACTAAGGAAGGTAAGGTTGTTTCAGAATTAGTCCGCTCTGAAACGAAGAATTTAGCAGAAAATGAAACTGCAGATTTCAGACAAACAATCCTAGTTAATAAACCAACTCTTTGGACGACAAAAAGTTATCATCCTCAACTGTATGTGTTGAAAACAAAGGTTTATAAAGAAGGTCAACTAGTTGATGTAACAGAAGATACATTTGGTTACCGTTATTTCAATTGGACTGCTAAGGAAGGTTTCTCTCTGAATGGTGAACGCATGAAATTCCACGGAGTAAGTATTCACCATGACAATGGAGCCTTGGGGGCAGAAGAGAATTATAAGGCTACCTATCGTAAATTAAAACTCTTGAAAGATATGGGGGTTAACTCTATTCGAACAACCCACAATCCAGCGAGTCCTCAGTTGCTTGATGCTGCAGCTAGTTTAGGTCTTTTGGTTCAAGAGGAAGCTTTTGATACTTGGTATGGTGGCAAGAAGACTTACGACTATGGACGGTTCTTTGATCAAGATGCAACTCATCCGGAGGCTAAGAAGGGTGAGAAGTGGTCTGATTTTGATCTCAGAACAATGGTAGAACGTGATAAGAACAATCCGTCTATCGTCATGTGGTCTCTTGGAAATGAGGTAGAGGAGGCAAATGGTAGTCCTCGTTCTATCGAAACTGCTAAACGCTTGAAGGCAGTTATCAAAGCGATTGATACTGAGCGTTATGTAACCATGGGGGAAAACAAATTTAGTCGTGCAGCGACAGGTGATTTCTTGAAACTCGCAGAAATTATGGATGCTGTCGGTATGAACTATGGTGAACGTAATTATGATGCTGTTCGTAGAGTGCATCCAGACTGGCTCATTTATGGTTCTGAAACTTCTTCAGCTACTAGGACGCGTGATTCTTATTATAACCCTGCTCAAATCCTTGGACATGACAATCGTCCAAATCGTCACTATGAACAATCTGACTATGGTAATGACCGTGTTGGATGGGGAAGAACAGCTACTGAATCATGGACTTTTGACCGTGATCGTGCTGGCTATGCTGGACAATTTATCTGGACAGGAATTGACTATATTGGAGAACCGACTCCATGGCATAACCAAGATAGTACACCTGTCAAGAGCTCTTACTTTGGTATTATTGATACAGCTGGTTTACCAAAGAATGATTTCTACCTTTACCGTAGTGAATGGTATAGTGCTAAAGAAAAGCCAACTGTTCGCATTTTACCACATTGGAACTGGACTGAAGAGACCCTTAAGGATCGCAAGATGCTGATTGATGGAAAGGTTCCGGTTCGTACCTTCTCAAATGCTGCAAGCGTCGAATTGTTCTTAAATGGAGAGTCGCTTGGTAAAAAGGAATTTACTAAGAAAAGGACAGAAGATGGACGTCCATATCATGAGGGAGCTAAACCAAGTGAATTGTATCTTGAGTGGCTTGTGAAATACCAACCAGGCACACTGACTGCGATTGCTCGAGATGAAAATGGCAACGAAATTGCGCGTGATAGTGTGACAACTGCTGGGGAGCCAGCAAGAGTTCGTCTGACTAAAGAAGAGCATGTTATCACTGCAGATGGAAAGGACCTATCCTACATCCATTATGAAATTGTTGATGGCGATGGTAATGTGGTTCCTACAGCTAACAATCTTGTTCATTTCAATCTTCATGGTCAGGGACAAATCGTTGGTGTGGATAATGGAGAACAAGCTAGTCGTGAACGCTACAAAGCTCAAGCAGATGGAACATGGCAAAGACGTGCTTTCAATGGTAAAGGGGTTGTCATTGTAAAATCAACAGAAAAAGAAGGTAAATTTACTCTTTATGCAGATTCTGCTGGTTTGACATCTGATAGCGCAACGGTCGCAACGGTGTCTGGTAAGAAAGAAAATCGTCACTTTGTAGCCTTTGCTCCTGTAAAAGCAACAACTGATGTGACGACAAATCCTGAATTACCTCAAACAGTAACAGCTATTTATAGTGACGGTAGTGTTGAGGAAAAGACTGTAACTTGGGAAATGCCATCTGACTTGCTTACAAGCGCAGGTGAGAAAAAAGTATCTGGACGTGTAGAAGGTTTGGAAACTAAAGCTGAGGCACTTGTTAAAGTGATTGCTTTAGATAGATGGTTACCAAAAGTTGCTACAGTCCCAGTTGGAACGAATGCGGCTGATTTGGATAAAACGGTCACAGCTGTTCTGACAGATGGTAGCTTGATTGATACTGATGTTGTTTCTTGGACCTTGAAAGACCCTGCTGCTTTGAACAAGGAAGGTGGACGTACGGAGGCTACTGGTAAATTGGTAGATGACGACCGTGAAGTGACTGCAACCTTTATCGCAAGTAGTAAGGAAACAACAAGTAGCATTACAGGACTTACTGTTGGGGATAAAGCTCTTGAGAATTTTGAGTCTGGCAAGACCTATTACCGTGTATCCCTTCCTTACACTGCAACTATTCCAAGTGTTGGAGCTCAGACTACCGGATATCAAGTAACTGTTCAGCAAGCTTCTGCTGATAATGGTTATCAGGCTTCTGTCTTCTTGAGTGACCAAAAGGGTGACTTGGTTCAAACTTACTTAATTCAGTTTGTGAAGGAAGCTCCTGCTTTGAAACGTTTGGAAGTGGTTGTAGAAGGAAAAGAAACTGCCACTGAAGATCAAGTATTAACTTATCACGTCATTGGTCGTTATGAGGATGGTTCACAAACAGAGTTTTCGGCTTCAGATATTCACTTAGAAGCTAAATCATCTGATGGGGGACATCTTGAGGTGAATGGTCAGAATCTATTGCTCTATACTAAGGGAAGAGTGACTTTGACACCTCGAATCGATAATCAAACAGAGAAAACAGAATCTGTAACCACTGAAGTGGTGATTAAAGAAAATAAAGTCAGCAAGAAGATTGTGAAACTTCATCCTGTGTCTGTTTCTACAGATATCAATCAGCAACCGAATCTACCTAAAGAAGTTGGAGCAGAATTTGATAAGGGCTTGCCACGCAAAGTATCTGTAGCTTGGGATAAGGTAGATGAAAAAGAGTTGGGGCACTATCATAGCTTTACGCTTAAAGGACATGTGGAAGGCACAGATATTGAAGCTCAAGCGACTGTAACGGTTGAAGGATTGCAAGTTGCAGAGGAAATCAGTCTCACAGTACCTAAGGGTGAGACGGTTCAATTGCCAGCTAATGTCCGGGCTTACCATTCTAACGGAACAACTATCTACAAAGATGTTGTTTGGGATCAGGTTCCAGCCAACTTTAGTCAAACTGAAGGGGTCTATGAAATCAATGGTCGTTTAGTAGGTAGCAATCTGACAACTAAAGCTCATGTTCGAGTGTCTAGTCAAGTGGTTGCTGGAAATAATATCTCTAAACAATGGACAGGTTCACAATTACCAGCTGCCATTGTATCCAATACAGGAGGAGATGACACAGCCAACACCTTGAACGATTTGACTGTATCAAGAACGCCATCAGATGCTAAAAATAGATGGACTACTTGGAGAACAAATACTGATAATGACTGGGCTTCTATCTTATTTGGTAATTCAGGAGACTTGACGAAGCGTTTTGTCAACAATTTGTCGGTTGATTTCTATACTGATGGAGCAATTGGTCTTCCAAAAGAATATGTAGTTGAATATTATGTAGGTAAAGAAATTCCAGATTTACCAAGTGATGTCAGTCATGCGCAACGAGATAGCAATCATCCATTTAATAATCCAGACAATTGGAAAGCAGTTGAAAACTTACATGCTCCAAGTCAGCTGTCTGCAACTCAAACCAATCACTTCACATTTGACAAGGTCGAAACCTACGCTGTTCGTATTCGTATGAAGAAAGCAGATGGAACATCAGGTGTTGGTCTGACAGAGCTAACTGTGCTTGGAAACAAGGTCTTAAGTGAAACAAGTTCAGAGATTTCTATCAAGGTAGATGGCAAGGATCTTGAACATTTTAATCCATCTAAGACAGATTACTATATTCCTCAATCTAGCAAAGAAATCACAGCAACAGCTAGCAATAATGGTTTGGTAACAGTTGTTCCTGCAACAAGTCCAAAAGGTGCAACACGTCTCATCTTGAAAGCAGAAGATGGTACGGTGTTGAAAGAATATCGAATTTTCCACAATGATGAGAGAGAAACTAGTCAACCTCTTACTGCAGAAAACAGTGCTAAAATCTTGAATGTTGGAGACAATCTTCAACTTCCTTCAGAAGTAAGTGTTTATTATCCAACTTCAACTAATTGGACTACAGATAAACTTGCAGTGAAGTGGGATGCTATTCCAGAACATGCGACAGAGCATGAGGGAACATTTGAAGTTACCGGTCATGTCATTGGTACAAATCTAACGACTAAAATGCAGGTGACAGTTGTTTCTAAAGGCAATCAAGTCATTTCAGAAAATCCAAGCAACAATGAAACTGATTCTAAAGCCTTTGCTTCGACAACGAACGATACTCAAGCAGCTTCACATGATCGAATTTTCTATATCAATGATGGAAAATACAATGAAGATGGACGTTGGACAAACTGGTCTCGTACTCCGAAAAATCAAGAAACTTCTGTTGGATTACTCTTTAAGAAGGATGGAAAAATTGCTTCTCAATCTATTGGGAAAGTAGCCATTCAGTTCTTTAAAGATAGTGGCACAGATGCTCCAGAGAAAATGGTTCTAGAAAGATATATTGGTCCTGCTTTTACAGAACCAAGTACGATTTCTCGTTACGAAGAAAATGCCGATCATCCATTTAACAAGGCAGAAAATTGGGCACCAATTTCTTACAAAGCTTCTGGAGAATTAGTAGCTGGTAAACCAATCGAGTTTAACTTTGAACCGGTTCAAACGACAGCTATTCGTGCGCGCATGACTCGTAAGGCTACCACCAATGGTCTTGCACTTGTAGAATTTACAGCCTACTCTGCAGGCAAGGGATCAGAAGTGGAAACACCATCAGCGACTATTTCGATCGACGGAAAAGCATTGGAAAACTTTGATCCAAATGTGACAGATTACACTCTAACAACAATGGGTTCAAAACCAAAAGTCACTGCAACAACTAGTGGACATGGAGTAGTTACAGTTGTGGATTCTGGAAATGCCAATCTTCCAACACTGGTTCGTCTTGTTTCCAAAGATGGAAATCTGGTGAAAGAATATCGTTTACACTTTAAGTCTACCTTCCAAACAACACCAACAGAAGGCGTTAAGAACTTAGTAGCAGAAACTCCAAGTTTGGAAATTGAAAAGACTCCGCTTCCGTTTAAAGAAGTTATTCGTGAAAACCCTGAACTTGCTCAAGGTCAACGTCGTATCGTTTCTGAAGGACAAGATGGAGAAAAAGTTGACTATATTCAAGTTTTGGGTACTACTAGAAGTCTTGTTCATTCTGAAGAAAGAAAGGCTCAGGATCGCATTGTTGAAGTAGGAGTGAAAGCATCTATTTCAAGTAGTAAAGGCGAGGAGCCAGCTCCAGTCAATGAAGTTCCAGAATTCAAAGGAGGTGCTAACTTTGTAGAAGCAGCAGTAAACGAAGTTCCAGAATTCAAAGGAGGTGCTAACTTTGTGGAAGCAGCAGTAAACGAAGTTCCAGAATACACAGGAACTCTTGCTACTGTAGGAGATCAAGCGGCACCAAGCGTTGAGAAACCTGAATTTAAGGGTGGCGTTAATGCTGTAATGGCTCTAGAACATAAACTTCCAGAGTATCATGGTGTTCTAGCCACGGTAGGAAATGAGGAAGCGCCTGTTCTTGAAAAACCAGATTATCCAGTAGAGCTATTAGCTCATGACCAGACTATAAAACCAAATGTTTCAGTAGTAAAAGAAGAGCAAAATAGATTACCAGAAACCGGTGAGGGAGAATCTGAAACAGCCATTTTCTTGGCAGGTGTTAGCTTGGCCTTGTCAGCAGCCCTATTAACTGCAAAACGAAAAGAGGATTAGTTTGTGCGTCTAATGCTATCCTATTGGTATAGCTTGGTCGATGATAAAAAATCACATCGATAAATGAGTTGAAGAGATGGAGAGGACCGATTAGGCCTCTCCGTCTTTACTAGTAAAAATGGAATCGTTTACTTTCGTGTTTGGATGAAAGGAGATAAGATAAAGATGGATAAAAATTTTTTCAATAAACGTTGTCATTACAGTATTCGTAAATTCGCTATTGGAGTAGCTTCTATTATGATTGGTGCCAGTATCTTTGGTGTTAATTTAGTAGAGGCAGCAGAAACAGGTAGTGTAGGAGATAAAGAGGGGACTATAACTCAAGCTCAGCCATTGGAAAAGTTACCTGATGAACTTGCAGCAGTTTTGAAGAAAGCAGAAGAAAATGCTGGAAAGGAAGCTAGCTCGACAGTTGGAAATGGAGAAACTACAGGAACGATTGGTTCTACTGATTCGACAAATAATCTTAAACCAGCTGAAGCACCTAGAATTCCAGAGAATGAAACAAAGCCGTCTGAAGCCATGAGTGGAGGACAAAATGATAAAGAAATCGCTAAACCTAGTCAACCAATTACACCTAAAACTCCAAAAGTAGAGCAAACAGGTGATGGAACAGTTGAATTGGCCAATCAATTTACGGCAAGCAAACCAGCTAGCAAAGCCAGTATTGAAGCTGCCAGCAAGAGCTCAGACTATCTCAAAAAAGAGTACAAGGTCTTTCCAACTCCACAAAAAGTGACTTATGGAGAAGGTGTCACAGCCCTTCGTAAGCAAGTCAATCTGGTAATGGGCGATCAACTCGATATCTATACTCGCAATCGCTTGAAGAGCGTTTTGCAGGACAATCAAGTATCTTACAAAACTAGTAAAACGGCCGTTTCTGGCGCAACTAATATCTATCTTGGAGTGCATGGACAAGGTTCACAAGCAGAACAAAACTTGTCCAAGGTTTCCGCAGGTCTCTTTGACAAAATTGATTCTTATGCTCTGACCATCAAGGACAACTCTATCTCCATCGTCGGAAAAGACACAGATGCGGTCTTTTATGGTTTGACAACCTTGAAACATATGCTCAAGGAAAGTCAAGTGCCAGTCCTTCGCAATGTGACAGTGGAAGATTACGCTGAAATCAAGAACCGTGGGTTTATCGAAGGTTACTATGGAAATCCATGGTCTAATGAAAATCGTAAAGAATTGATGCGTTATGGAAGTGAATTGAAGTTAACTCAATACTATTTCGCACCAAAAGATGATCCATACCACAATAAGAAATGGCGTGAACTTTACCCAGAAGAAAAACTGGCTGAAATCCGAGAACTTGCACGTGTCGGTAATCAAACGAAAACACGTTATGTTTGGACCATCCATCCATTTATGAACAATCGTATCCGCTTTGGCAGTGAAGCGCATTACCAGGCTGATCTTGCAACCATAAAGGCTAAGTTTACTCAGTTGTTGGACGTGGGAGTGCGTGAATTTGGTGTGCTTGCAGATGATGCACCAAGCCCAGTTGGTGGTTACCATAGTTATGTTCGCTTGATGAAGGATATCACAAATTGGTTGACTGAAAAACAAACAATATACAGTGGTCTCCGAAAAGATATGATTTTTGTTCCTGCCTGGTACATGGGGCAAGGAACTGAAGCTGAACTTCGAACCTTGAATGAACATCTTCCTGAAAATGTCCATTTAACTCTTACTGGTGGAAAGGTCTGGGGGGCTGTTGACCAAACATTCTTAACGAACTTAAAGAAAAATTTAACAGAAGGTGGTGAGACTTACCGTCCAATTCAGTTCTGGATTAACTGGCCATGTAATGATAATACAAAACCCCACCTAATTCTTGGAGGTGGTGAAAAATTCTTACATCCAAATGTTGATTTATCACTTGCACAAGGAATTATGCTAAATCCAATGCAACAATCTGAAGCATCTAAAGTGGCACTTTTTGATATGGCTCAGTATGGATGGAAACAATGGAGAAGTGTAGAAGAAGCAGAACAAATCAACGATATGGCCTTTAACTATGTAGTTAATGATCATTTTGAAGAAAGCAGTGTTTCGAAGGCTTTTCGAGAACTCGGAAAACACATGCGCAATCAAAATAGACCTCCCCATGTCACTAAATTAGAAGAGTCTGTAGAATTGGCTCCAAAATTGACAGAATTCTATAACAAACTCAAATCTGGTCAAAATCTGGATACTGAAAGAAAAGAGTTGAGGGAAATTTTTGCTGGTTTGAAAGCCAATGCTCTGTTACTTAAAGAAAAAGGTGATCAGAAATTAATCGAACAAATTCACTATTGGTTAGAGAATACAGTAGATCAAATGAACGCGCTTGAAGCTTTCCTAACAGCTACAGAAGGTCTTACTGAAAAGAATGATGCCAAGGTGTGGGAGTATTATCAGGCCGGAGTCAAACATTATGACCAGTCAGTTAAGTATGCCTTCTTTTACGTTGACCATTATGAATACGCAGAATTTGGTGTCCAACATATTCGACCATTTATCAATAATCTCAAAGAATACTTAGCCTTACATATCCAAGCAATGTTGAATCCAGATAAATTTGTGACAACATTTATTACGAATCGTGCTGGAATAGGAGGCGGATTGAAAGAAGTCACAGATGGTGACTTTGATACACATGTGATTGCTAAAACAACCATTGTGATTGAGAGAGGCGATTATGTAGGCTTGCGCTTTAATAAGGCAATTAAAATACACAAATTAGGTTTCGCTACGGGTACTAATACGGCCGATAATTATACCTTTAGTAATGCTCTTGTTGAATATCAAAATGAACATGGAGAATGGGTAGCCATAACGAGCCCCGCTTATACTGGTAGAGAACGTATTCTGGAATTTAATGACCTCGATATCACAGCTCAAGCTGTTCGTATGATAGCAACAGCTAAGAAGGATAATGCTTGGCTTGCCATGCGTGAAATTGCTGTTAACAGACCCCTAGAATTGGGTAGTAAGAAGGTTAGGGGCACTATTAGTTTAAGTCCAAACCTTGTTTACAAATATGGAACAAGTGTTGTTCAGATGCAAGATGGTCGAGAAAACACAGAATCCATGATGGCAAATGTTGATCAGACCAATGTCACACCAGCGCAAGCCTGGGTACAAATGGACTTAGGTGGACTGCATAAAGTAAAACGAGTTCATCTGATGCAAGGGGAACGAGACAAACTAGCATCTGGTGTCATCGAATATTCTGCAGATGGTACAAATTGGACAACGCTTCAAAATTTATCAGGGCAACGAACTTCTGATATTGTGCAAGAATTTACAACTCGTTTTGTTCGCATTCGCAATACACAAACCTTAAATAAGTGGTGGAGAATTGCGGAATTTACAGTAGATGTCGATAGTCCAAATCTTGACTTAACGGACACCAACGTGGATGCCTTGAAGGAAACACCAGTAGTGGATAGCTTGGGCAGTTACGAGCTTCAAATTCCAGCTGGAACCAAACTCCCTGCTCATAGCTATCTAGGAACGAAGCTTGACCGTATCCATCAGGTCAAGAGCATCCAGCTCCAAGGGCAAGCCAACCCTGCTCTTAGCCTAGAGTACTCTGCAAATGCGCAAGAATGGACGCCAGCCAGCCAGTTGACAGACAAATCTGTCGCAACCCACTTGGTACGTTATGTTCGTCTGGTCAACAAAACGGATCAGGAACAAGCTGTCACAGCCACTTCTCTCCTTGTGACAACCAAAGAAGTGCAACCAACCAAACTAGAATCTACAACTATGGGCATTCATCCAATATACGGCAGCAATGATGTTCGTAAACTGAACAACCTAGATCAACTATTTGACGGTGTTTACAACAACTTCGTTGAGTTTTCAGACTACGCCCATAAAGATGGCCACGTGACCTTGAAACTTGGTAGCGAACGCACTATCAAGAAGATTAGAGCCTACATCCAAGACGGAACTCAAAACTACCTTCGTGATGGTAAGATCCAAGTCAGCCAAGACGGTAAAACTTGGACAGATGTTGTGACAGTAGGAGA
>NZ_RJPJ01000017.1:0-22055 GCF_003943395.1 Streptococcus oralis
TTCTTTACCTCGTTCCAATATTTTGTGCTTTCAAAATCAGGAGATTTTCTCGGAGGAATTTTTGGAAATGATTTGGGAATTTCTAATACCTACTTACATATTCTTTTAATTCTCATCTTGATATTATCTGTTGTTAATTATGTATCAGATAATTCGAGCTTAGTTATTTTAACAAGTTATATCGTTTCAACTCTATACGTAGCTGCTTTGTCAGAGTTAAAGATTATTTTTGTGGAATTACCTATTATTATTATTTTGACTTTACTATTTAAAAGATTAGGGATAAAATTACTGCTTAAAATAATATCTATCACTTGCATAGTGGTGGTCGCTTTGGCAATCTCAATTCCTATTTTATATGAATTATTCCCTATGTTTGACAATTTTTTTAAATTAGAAAAATTATTTGGCTATTCAACAGGAACCTATTCAACTAGTTCTGATTTTGGTCGGTTAAGTTCAATTGTTCAAATAATCTCAACTATTTTTTATGGAGATGTTTGGCAAACTTTATTTGGCATTGGTTTAGGAGAGGCGGAAATTTCAAAAATTCCGATATTTAGTAGTTCCTTTTATTATAATTACGAATACACCCATTACTATATGTTCACCTTATCATATGTTTTTATTGAGAATGGATTTATAGGATTGTTCCTATTCATGTTTATGCCAATTTACCTTGCTTTAAAGATGATTTTTGAGCGAGAGAAATCTAAATATGCTCTTCTTCTGATAGTATTATCTATTTCTTTATTTATGCTCTTGTTGTATAATAATACAATGAGATCAGAGATATATTATCTTTATTTATTTGTTCTTTCGTGGGGAGTTGCAATCAATAGAGGAAATGGGGGAAGTTGTGAAAACAATAAAAAATTATGCTTATAAATCTTTTTATCAACTATTTTTGATAATAGTACCTTTTATAACAATCCCATATGTTTCTAGAATTTTAGGAGCAGAGTTAATAGGGATAAATTCTTACACAAACACTATAATAAGTTATTTTGTGTTAATAGCAAATCTTGGGATTTTGATGTATGGTAATAGAACCATAGCATACCACAGAGAAAGTATTGAGGAGCGTAGTAAAAAATTTTGGGAAATTGTCTCAATTAAGTTGCTAGTAGCAATTGTTGTCTATGTCATATTTATTATATTTTTATTCTTTTATTCAAAATATAGTTGGGTTTTTGTGATTCAATCTGTACAAATTATAGCTACGGCATTTGATATATCTTGGCTTTTTGATGGTGTAGAAGATTTTAAACGTACAGTAGTGAGAAATTTTCTGGTTAAAATAATTTCCATTATTCTAATTTTTACTTTTGTCAAGTCTACAGAGGACTTTGACAAATACATATGGATAACAGTAGGCTCTACTTTAATGGGTAATTTGACATTATGGAGTTATTTACACCATTATATTATTAAAATTCCGATAAAAAGCCTTAAGTTGAGTGAACACTTAGTTCCAATTTTGACTTTATTCATACCACAAATCGCTTCTATTGTATTTATGTCAATCAATAAAATTTTACTAGGTAATATTTCGACGATGTCGCAAGCAGGCTACTTTGAGAATGCGGATAAGGTGATTAGAATTCTTCTGGCTTTAGTATCATCTATTGGAGTAGTTGTTTTTCCTAAAGTTGCTCATGCATATAGGAGTGGTGATATGAAGAGAGTATTAGGGTTGACTTATATGACTTTTGATGCAGTTAATATCATAACCATTCCAATTGTAGTTGGAATAATTTCTATTAGTCCTACATTCTCTTCTATTTTTTTTGGGACGGAGTTCCAAGGAATAGATAAGGTTCTGTCTGTTCTAGTATTGGAGTTAATTTTCATGGGATATACTTCGGTTTTAGGTAGTCAATATCTCATTGCAACAGGGCAAACTTACTTTTTAAGTATCTCGGTATTCCTAGGAATATTTTCTACAGTGATATCTTCTTTCTTTTTCATTCCGATATACGGAGCGCTTGGAAGTGCGATTTCATCTGTAATTGGAGAAGCATCTATTATGATTGGTGAAATTTACTTGTTAAGGAATCAAGTTGATTTTTATTATCTATATAGGGATGTACCGAAATACATGATCGCTAGCGCTGTTATGTATATTAGTATTTCGTCATTGAATTATTTTATTTCTTCGTCGCTTGTATCTTTGCTATCAAGTATTGCTATGGGTGCAGTGACTTATGTTATTGTTGTCTTATTACTATGCCCAAGAATAGTAAAAAAATTATTAAATAAAAACACAAGATTTTTTTGAAATGATATATAAAATTGCAACAAAAATCCAATTACAATTCATGACTTTTTACTAATTATAAATTTGCGATTCATCTAATTAAAATTGAATTATAGATAATGAAAATTTAGAGAGGTAGCCCCATTATGAAAGGTATTATTCTTGCAGGTGGTTCGGGAACGCGCCTGTACCCACTTACTCGAGCTGCGTCAAAACAGTTGATGCCGGTTTATGATAAACCCATGATTTACTATCCTTTGTCAACCTTGATGTTGGCTGGGATTAAGGACATTTTGATTATCTCAACACCACAGGATTTGCCCCGTTTTAAGGACTTGCTCTTGGATGGTTCCGAATTTGGGATCAAGCTTTCCTATGCGGAACAACCTAGTCCCGATGGACTAGCGCAAGCCTTTATCATCGGTGAAGAATTTATCGGTGACGATAGCGTTGCCTTGATTTTAGGCGACAATATCTATCATGGTCCTGGTCTGAGCACAATGCTTCAAAAAGCAGCTAAGAAAGAGAAGGGTGCGACTGTTTTTGGCTACCAAGTGAAGGACCCAGAGCGTTTTGGTGTGGTCGAGTTTGATGAAGACATGAATGCCATTTCCATAGAAGAAAAACCGGGGAATCCTCGCTCCAACTATGCAGTGACTGGTCTCTATTTTTATGATAATGATGTTGTAGAGATTGCGAAAAATATAAAGCCAAGTGCTCGTGGTGAGTTAGAAATCACAGATGTCAACAAGGCTTACTTGGATCGTGGTGATTTGTCTGTTGAGCTTATGGGACGTGGTTTTGCTTGGTTGGATACAGGAACTCACGAAAGTCTCTTAGAAGCAGCTCAATATATTGAAACGGTTCAGCGTATGCAGAACGTGCAAGTGGCAAATCTGGAAGAAATTGCTTATCGAATGGGTTATATCAGCCGTGAAGATGTACTGAAGTTGGCGCAACCTCTAAAGAAAAATGAATACGGACAGTACTTGCTCCGTTTGATTGGAGAAATCTAGATGACAGATAATTTTTTCGGAAAAATACTTGCGGTGCGTAAAATTGATGCCATTCCAGGTATGTTAGAGTTTGATATTCCAGTTCATGGTGACAATCGTGGCTGGTTTAAGGAAAATTTCCAGAAGGAAAAGATGGTGCCACTTGGCTTTCCTGAAGGCTTCTTTGCTGAAGGGAAACTGCAAAATAACGTCAGCTTTTCTCGCAAAAATGTTCTTCGAGGCCTCCATGCCGAACCTTGGGACAAGTATATCTCGGTTGCAGACGATGGCAAGGTTTTAGGTTCTTGGGTAGACCTGCGTGAGGGTGAAACTTTTGGTAATGTTTACCAGACAGAGATTGACGCTAGTAAGGGAATCTTTGTCCCTCGTGGCGTAGCCAATGGATTTCAAGTCCTATCTGATACAGTTTCTTATAGCTATCTGGTTAATGACTATTGGGCGCTTGAACTCAAACCTAAGTATGCCTTTGTTAACTACTCTGACCCAGAATTAGGAATTGAGTGGGAAAATCTGGAAGAAGCAGAGGTATCTGAAGCGGACAAACATCATCCCCTACTTAAGGACGTGAAGCCTTTGAAAAAAGAAGATTTGGAATAAGGAAATAATATGACTAAATATAAAAACATCATCGTGACAGGTGGGGCTGGTTTTATTGGCTCTAACTTTGTCCACTATGTTTACAATAACTTTCCAGATGTGCATGTGACAGTGCTGGACAAGCTGACTTATGCAGGTAATCGTGCCAATATTGAAGAAATTTTAGGCGACCGTGTTAAGTTAGTCGTTGGAGATATTGCTGATGCAGCCTTGGTAGATAAGCTAGCAGCTGAAGCGGATGCCATTGTACACTATGCGGCAGAAAGCCACAATGACAACTCGCTCAATGATCCGAGTCCCTTTATCCATACCAACTTCATCGGAACTTATACACTTTTGGAAGCAGCTCGTAAATACGACCTTCGTTTCCACCATGTGTCGACTGACGAAGTCTATGGGGATCTGCCGCTGCGTGAAGATTTACCAGGTCATGGGGAAGGACCAGGTGAGAAATTTACGGCTGAAACCAAGTACAATCCAAGCTCGCCTTACTCATCAACCAAGGCGGCCTCAGATTTGATTGTCAAAGCTTGGGTGCGCTCATTTGGCGTCAAAGCTACTATTTCCAACTGTTCCAACAACTATGGTCCTTACCAGCATATTGAGAAGTTCATTCCACGACAAATCACCAATATCTTGAGCGGTATCAAGCCAAAACTCTATGGTGAAGGTAAAAACGTCCGTGACTGGATCCATACCAATGACCATTCATCAGGCGTTTGGACAATTCTGACCAAGGGTCAAATCGGCGAAACTTATTTGATCGGTGCTAATGGTGAGAAGAACAACAAGGAAGTGTTAGAGATCATCCTTAAGGAAATGGGACAGCCAGCTGACGCTTATGATCATGTGACCGACCGTGCTGGCCACGACTTGCGTTATGCTATTGATGCCAGCAAACTTCGTGATGAGCTAGGATGGAAGCCAGAGTTCACCAACTTTGAAGCAGGTCTCAAAGAGACTATCAAGTGGTACACGGATAATCAAGACTGGTGGAGATCAGAAAAAGAAGCAGTAGAGGCTAACTATGCTAAAACGCAACAAGTGATTAAATAAATGCATACAAAAAAGCAAGAGAATTCAAGGTCTCTTGCTTTTTACGTGTGTCGTAATCTTTTATTTTCTTACTTCTTGTTTATAAAACTCTTTAAGGGCATCTTGCCAGGTTGGAATGACGAAACCTGTCGCCTTCGCTTTTGCCAAGCTCATGGTTGAGTTGAGGGGACGTTTGGCCTTTGCAGGAAACTTGCTGGAGTCTACTGGAATCACTTCAACATCACTGTCCTTAAGAATTTCAACAGCAAAGTTATACCAAGTGGTATCTTCAGCGGAGTCATTTGATAAGTGGTAGTAGCCAAATTCTTTTTGATTTTCAGTCAAGTAAGTCATGAATTCGGCCAAGGTACGTGTCCAAGTTGGGCGACCGTGTTGGTCGTCGACAACAGTGAGAGTTTTATGGGTTTTAGCAAGATTTTGCATCGTAAAAACAAAGTTTTTGCCATAATTTCCAAATACCCAAGCAGTGCGGATAATGTAATGCTGTGACGTAAGGCTTTCAACAAGCTCTTCACCCATTCGCTTGGTTCGTCCGTACTCTGTCTGCGGATCAGGTAGGTCATCAACTTCCCATTCTTGTCCGATGGGTTTCTTTCCATCAAAGACATAGTCTGTCGAGATATAGACGAGAGTAGCTCCGTATTTCTCAGAGGCCTTAGCAACATTTTCAGTTCCAGTTACGTTTATGGCAAAATCCAGTTCTTTTCCTTCATCTTCAGCTGAATCAACAGCAGTATAGGCTGCGCAATGATAGACTAAAGTTGGCTTAACCTCAGCAAAAACCTTATCAACCATTTTAGAATTAGTGATATCCATTTCGGCCACATCAACTGCAACATAGTCGACATTTCGTTCATCTAGCAGATAACGTAGCTCTGTACCGAGTTGACCATTTGCACCTGTAATTAAGATCATATCTTTCTCCTTGATTGTTCTTATACTTAATTATAGCAAAAATATAGAAAAAATGGTTTTTAGTGAAACTTTTTTCGGTATAAACTTTGTTAGTAAAGCCCAAGAGAGACGAATAATTATTACTTTAGAATATCCTTGAAACTATTTTTCAGAATATACCAAATTAACACAAAAATTCTGAAAATTCTGTTGACATCTTTCTGAAAAGGTTCTATAATGGAGAAAAAGTTTTAAAGGAGAAAATGATGAAAAGTTCAAAACTATTTGCTCTTGCGGGTATAACTTTATTGGCATCTGGTGTTTTAGCTGCATGTTCTGGATCAGGTTCGAGCGCTAAAGGAGAGAAGACATTCTCATATATCTATGAAACAGATCCTGATAACCTCAACTATTTGACAACTGGTAAGGCTGCGACAGCAGAGATTACCAGTAACGTGGTTGATGGTTTGCTAGAAAATGATCGCTACGGGAACTTTGTGCCGTCTATGGCTGAGGATTGGTCTGTATCCAAGGATGGATTGACTTACACTTATACTATCCGTAAGGATGCAAAATGGTATACTTCTGAAGGTGAAGAATACGCGGCAGTCAAAGCTCAAGACTTTGTAACAGGACTTAAGTATGCGGCTGATAAAAAATCAGATGCTCTTTACCTTGTCCAAGAATCGATCAAAGGATTGGACGCCTATGTAAAAGGGGAAATCAAAGATTTCTCACAAGTAGGAATTAAGGCTCTGGATGATCAGACAGTTCAGTACACTTTGAACAAACCAGAAAGCTTCTGGAATTCTAAGACAACAATGGGGGTAATGGCTCCAGTTAACGAAGAGTTTTTGAACTCTAAAGGGGATGATTTCGCCAAAGGGACAGATCCTAGTAGTATTCTCTATAATGGACCATTCTTACTCAAATCAATTGTTGCTAAATCTTCTGTTGAATTTGCGAAAAATCCAAACTATTGGGATAAAGAGAATGTCCACATTGACAAGGTCAAGTTGTCATTCTGGGATGGCCAAGATACCAACAAACCAGCTGAAGCCTTCAAGGATGGAAGCTTTACTATGGCACGTCTCTTCCCAACAAGCGCTAGCTACCCAGAGATTGAGAAATCATTTAAAGATAACATCGTTTATACCCAACAGGATTCGACTACTTATTTAGTAGGTACGAATATTGATCGCCAGTCTTATAAGTATACTTCTAAGACAACGGATGAAGAAAAAACATCAACCAAGAAAGCTCTTCTAAACAAAGATTTCCGTCAAGCTCTTGCTTTTGGTTTTGATAGAACTGCCTATGCCTCTCAAGTAAACGGTGCAAGTGGTGCGACTAAACTGCTTCGTAACTTGTTTGTTCCACCTACATTTGTTCAAGCAGATGGCAAAAACTTTGGTGAGTTGGTCAAAGAAAAATTGGTGACATACGGTGACGAGTGGAGCAACGTGAACTTGGATGATGCCCAAGATGGTCTTTACAATCCAGAAAAAGCCAAAGCAGAATTCGCCAAGGCTAAGACAGCTCTTCAAGCAGAAGGTGTGAAATTCCCAATCCACTTGGATATGCCTGTAGACCAAACAAACACGACGAAAGTTCAACGTGTGCAATCTTTGAAACAGTCACTTGAAGCAACTTTGGGAACAGATAATGTAGTTGTGGATATCCAACAACTTCAAAAAGATGATGTATTGAACATCACTTACTTTGCCGAAACAGCTGCTGGTGAAGATTGGGATATCTCAGATAACGTTGGTTGGTCTCCAGACTTTGCGGATCCATCTACCTACCTTGATATCATCAAGCCATCTGTCGGAGAAAATACGAAGACTTACCTAGGATTTGACTCTGGAACCAACAACGCGGCAGCTAAGCAAGTTGGTTTGGAAGATTACGAGAAAATGGTTGTCGAAGCAGGAAAAGAAGTTTCTGATGTTTCAAAACGTTATGAAAAATATGCTGCTGCCCAAGCTTGGTTGACCGACAGTGCCTTGCTCATCCCAACAACTTCTAAAACTGGTCGTCCAATGTTGTCTAAGATGGTGCCATTTACTCTTCCGTTTGCTTACTCAGGTAACAAGGGTACGAGCGAAGCCCTCTTGTATAAATACCTAGATCTACAAGATAAGGCCGTGACAGCAGAAGAATACCAAAAAGCTCAAGAAAAATGGTTGAAAGAAAAAGAAGAGTCAAATAAAAAGGCTCAAGAAGATCTCGCAAAACATGTGAAATAACTGTTGCAAAATATAAGAAAGGATTTAGTATTTCTCTTGAATGCTGAATCCTTTTTTACATTTGTAAAGAAAGATTCTAAATTTGGAGCCTCTTTTTGTCAGAATAGAGAAAATTTTCCTTAATTTTACTTGTTTCCTATTGCTTTCTCAGCTATTATTTGTTATATTAAAAACATAATTATTTTTTATTTATCAGGGTTAAGCATTGCACTTTCAGAGGAAGGAGTATTTTTTGAAAAAGAAATGTAAACGCTTACTCAAAAATGAAAGGATTTAGGAATTTATGAATAAAGGATTATTTGAAAAACGTTGTAAATATAGTATTCGGAAATTTTCATTAGGTGTTGCTTCTGTTATGATTGGGGCTGCATTCTTTGGGACAAGTACAGTTCTTGCAGATAGCGTGCAGTCTGGCTCCACAGCGAATTTACCAGCGGATCTAGCTACTGCTCTTGCAACAGCAAAAGAGAATGATGGGCGTGATTTTGAAGCACCAAAGGCGGGAGAAGACCAAGGGTCTCCAGAAGTTACGGATGGACCTAAGACAGAAGAAGAACTATTAGCACTTGAAAAAGAAAAATCAGCTAGTTCAGATAAGTTACCAGAAGACTTAGAGGGCAAATTAGATAAGGCTGAAGATAAAGGGAAAGAAGTTGACAAGGATCAATTAGCTAAAGATAATGAGAATCTTGTTCCAGAAGATGTAGCTAAAACAAAGAATGGTGAATTAAACTACGGAGCAACTGTCAAAATCAAGACACCATCAGGTGAAGGTAGTGGGATTGTCATTGGCGAAAATCTGGTTTTAACTGTCTCACATAACTTTATAAAAGATGTTCCAGATGGCAATAATCGTAAGGTCGTTGACAATGATAAGGGTGATGGGGATATCTATAGCATTTCCTATCCAGGACTACCAGATGTTAAATTTAGTAAAAAAGACATTATTCACTGGGATCGTGAAGGTTTCCTAAAAGGTTACAAGAATGATTTGGCTCTTGTTCGATTGCGAACAGTTCTGGAAAATACGCCTGTTGAAGTAACCAAAAAGCCAGTTGTTAAGAAAATCGGTGATAAACTCCATGTCTTTGGTTATCCAGAAGGGAAATTGAATCCGATTGTCAACACTACAGTTGATTTTGCAGAACCATATGGAGAAGGTGTTCAAGGGATCGGTTATCAAGGAGGAAAACCAGGTGCTAGCGGTGGCGGTGTCTTTGACACAGAAGGCAAACTAGTCGGTGTTCATCAAAATGGAGTTGTTGGTCAACGTAGTGGTGGTATTCTCTTTTCACCTGCTCAATTGAAATGGATCCAAGACCACATGCAGGGGATTTCAAGTGTGAAACCTGCAGACTTGGAAGAGAAAGAAAAACCAGCCGAAGACAAACCAAAAGAGGACAAACCAACTGCTAAACCTGAAACACCTGAAAAAGTAACGGCTGAATGGCAAACAGTAGCGAATAAAGAGCAACAAGGAACAGTTACGGTTCGTGAAGAAAAAGGTGTCCGCTACAACCAACTATCCTCAACTGCTCAAAATGATAACGCAGGCAAACCAGCTCTGTTTGAAAAGAAGGGCTTGACCGTTGATGCCAATGGAAATGCGACTGTCGATTTAACCTTCAAAGAAGATTCTGAAAAGGGCAAATCACGCTTTGGTGTCTTCCTGAAATTTAAAGATACCAATAATAATGTTTTTGTCGGTTATGACAAGGATGGCTGGTTCTGGGAGTATAAATCTCCAACAACTAGCACTTGGTATAGAGGTAGTCGTGTCGCTGCACCTGAAACAGGATCAACAAACCGTCTCTCTATCACTCTCAAGTCAGATGGTCAGCTCAATGCCAGCAATAACGATGTCAATCTCTTTGACACAGTGACTCTACCAGCTGCGGTCAATGACCATCTTAAAAATGAGAAAAAGATTCTTCTCAAGGCTGGTTCTTATGGCGATGAGCGAACAGTTGTTAGCGTTAAAACTGATAACCAAGAGGGTGTGAAAACAGAGGATACTCCTGGCCAGAAAGAAACAGGTCCGGCCGTTGACGATAGCAAGGTGACTTATGATACGATCCAGTCCAAGGTCCTCAAGGCAGTGATTGACCAAGCTTTCCCACGTATTAAAGAATACAGCTTGAACGGGCATACCTTGCCAGGACAAGTCCAACAATTCAATAAAGTATTTATCAACAAACACGAAGTTACACCTGAAGTTACTTACAAAAAAATCAATGAGACAACTGCAGAGTACTTTATGAAACTTCGCGATGATGCTAATCTTATCAATGCGGAAATGACAGTTCGTTTGCAAGTTGTGGATAATCAATTGCACTTTGATGTGACCAAGATTGTCAACCATAATCAAGTTACTCCAGGTCAAAAGATTGATGATGAAAGAAAACTGCTTTCTTCTATTAGTTTCCTTGGCAATGCTTTGGTCTCTGTTTCTAGTGACCAAGCTGGTGCCAAGTTTGACGGGGCAACCATGTCAAACAATACCCATGTCAGCGGAGATGATCATATCGATGTAACCAATCCAATGAAGGATTTGGCTAAGGGTTACATGTATGGATTTGTTTCTACAGATAAGCTTGCTGCAGGTGTTTGGAGTAACTCTCAAAACAGCTACGGTGGTGGTTCGTATGATTGGACTCGTTTGACAGCCTATAAAGAAACAGTTGGAAATGCCAACTATGTCGGAATTCATAGTTCTGAATGGCAATGGGAAAAAGCTTATAAGGGCATTGTCTTCCCAGAGTATACCAAGGAACTTCCAAGTGCTAAGGTTGTTATCACTGAAGATGCTAATGCGGATAAGAAAGTCGATTGGCAAGATGGAGCCATTGCTTATCGTAGCATTATGAACAACCCTCAAGGTTGGGAAAAAGTCAAGGATATCACTGCTTACCGTATCGCGATGAACTTTGGTTCACAAGCACAAAACCCATTCCTTATGACTTTGGATGGTATCAAGAAGATCAATCTTCACACAGATGGTCTAGGACAAGGTGTTCTCCTTAAAGGATATGGTAGCGAAGGCCATGACTCTGGTCACTTGAACTATGCTGATATTGGTAAACGTATTGGTGGTGTTGAAGACTTCAAGACCTTGATTGCGAAAGCGAAGAAATATGGAGCTCATCTAGGTATCCATGTTAACGCTTCTGAGACTTATCCTGAGTCTAAATACTTCAATGAAAAAATCCTCCGTAAGAATCCAGATGGTAGCTATAGCTATGGCTGGAACTGGCTAGACCAAGGTATCAACATTGATGCTGCTTATGACCTAGCACATGGCCGTTTGGCTCGTTGGGAAGATTTGAAGAAAAAACTTGGTGACGGTCTCGACTTTATCTATGTGGACGTTTGGGGCAATGGTCAATCAGGTGATAACGGTGCTTGGGCTACCCACGTTCTTGCAAAAGAAATCAATAAACAAGGTTGGCGCTTTGCAATCGAGTGGGGCCATGGTGGTGAGTACGACTCTACCTTCCATCACTGGGCTGCTGACTTGACCTACGGTGGCTACACCAATAAAGGTATCAACAGTGCCATCACGCGCTTTATCCGTAATCACCAAAAAGATGCCTGGGTAGGGGACTACAGAAGTTACGGTGGTGCAGCAGACTATCCACTTCTAGGTGGCTACAGCATGAAAGACTTTGAAGGCTGGCAAGGACGAAGTGATTACAATGGCTATGTAACCAACTTGTTTGCCCATGACTTGATGACCAAGTATTTCCAACACTTCACTGTAAGCAAATGGGAAAATGGTACACCAGTTACCATGTCTGATAACGGTAGCACCTATAAATGGACTCCAGAAATGCGAGTGGAATTGGTAGATCCGGATACCAATAAAGTTGTTGTGACTCGTAAGTCAAATGATGTCAATAGCCCACAATATCGCGAACGCACAGTAACGCTCAACGGACGTGTCATCCAAGATGGCTCAGCTTACTTGACTCCTTGGAACTGGGATGCAAATGGTAAGAAACTTCCTACTGATAAGGAAAAGATGTACTACTTCAATACGCAAGCTGGTGCAACAACTTGGACACTTCCAAGCGATTGGGCAAATAGCAAGGTTTACCTTTACAAGCTAACTGACCAAGGTAAGACAGAAGAGCAAGAATTAACTGTAAAAGATGGCAAGATTACCC
Source organism: Streptococcus oralis (assembly GCF_003943395.1). Lineage (GTDB taxonomy): Bacteria > Bacillota > Bacilli > Lactobacillales > Streptococcaceae > Streptococcus > Streptococcus oralis_BF. Next base: position 12,239 of record NZ_RJPJ01000017.1, read on the forward strand.
TAGACCTTCTAGCAAATCAACCATACGTTCTCTACCGTTCAAGACAAACCAATCCTGAAATGTCATGGAGTGAAGGCATGCACATCTATGACCAAGGATTTAACAGTGGAACCTTGAAACATTGGACTATTTCTGGTGATGCTTCTAAAGCAGAAATTGTCAAATCACAGGGTGCAAATGAAATGCTTCGTATCCAAGGCAACAAGAGCAAAGTTAGCCTTACTCAGAAACTGACTGGCTTGAAACCAAATACCAAGTATGCTGTTTATGTCGGTGTTGATAACCGTAGTAATGCTAAGGCAAGTATCACAGTGAATACTGGTGAAAAAGAAGTGACTACTTATACCAATAAGTCACTCGCTCTCAACTATATCAAAGCATATGCTCATAACAATCGTCGTGACAATGCTACAGTTGACGATACAAGTTACTTCCAAAACATGTACGCCTTCTTTACAACTGGTTCAGATGTATCAAATGTTACTTTGACATTGAGTCGTGAAGCTGGTGATGAAGCAACTTACTTTGATGAAATTCGTACCTTTGAAAACAATTCAAGCATGTACGGAGACAAGCATGATACAGGTCAAGGAACATTTAAACAAGACTTTGAAAATGTTGCTCAAGGTATCTTCCCATTCGTAGTGGGCGGTGTCGAAGGTGTTGAAGATAACCGCACTCACTTGTCTGAAAAACACGATCCATATACACAACGTGGTTGGAACGGTAAGAAAGTCGATGATGTTATCGAAGGAAATTGGTCATTGAAGACCAATGGGCTAGTGAGCCGTCGTAACTTGGTTTACCAAACCATTCCACAAAACTTCCGTTTTGAAGCAGGTAAAACTTATCGTGTAACCTTTGAATACGAAGCAGGCTCTGACAATACCTATGCCTTTGTAGTCGGTAAGGGAGAATTCCAGTCAGGTCGTCGTGGTAGTCAAGCTAGCGACTTGGAAATGCATGAATTGCCAAATACTTGGACAGATTCTAAGAAGGCCAAGAAAGTAACCTTCCTCGTGACAGGTGCAGAAACAGGCGATACTTGGGTAGGTATCTACTCAACTGGGAACGCAAGCAATACTCGTGGAGATGCTGGCGGAAATGCCAACTTCCGTGGTTATAACGACTTCATGATGGATAATCTTCAAATCGAAGAAATTACCCTAGCAGGTAAGATGTTGACAGAAAATGCTTTGAAGAACTACTTGCCAACGGTTGCTATGACCAACTATACTAAGGAATCTATGGATGCCTTGAAAGAGGCGGTCTTTAACCTCAGTCAGGCAGATGATGACATTAGCGTGGAAGAAGCGCGTGCAGAGATTGCCAAGATTGAAGCCTTGAAGAATGCTTTGGTTCAGAAGAAGACAGCCTTGGTAGCAGAAGACTTTGAAAGTTTGGATGCGCCAGCTCAACCAGGTGAAGGTCTTGAGAATGCCTTTGATGGCAATGTGTCTAGTCTATGGCATACATCTTGGAATGGTGGAGATGTAGGCAAGCCTGCAACCATGATCTTGAAAGAGCCGACTGAAATCACAGGACTTCGCTATGTTCCACGTGGTTCAGGTTCAAACGGTAACCTGAGAGATGTGAAACTGGTTGTCACAGATGAGTCTGGCAAGGAGCACACTTTCACTGCGACGGACTGGCCTGATAACAATAAGCCAAAAGACATTAACTTTGGTAAGACAATCAAGGCTAAGAAAATTGTCCTTACGGGAACCAAGACATACGGAGATGGTGGAGATAAATACCAATCTGCAGCGGAACTCATCTTTAACCGTCCACAGGTAGCAGAAACACCGCTTGACATGTCTGGCTATGAAGCAGCTTTAGCTAAGGCTCAAAAATTGACAGACAAAGAAAATCAAGAGGAAGTGGCTGGAGTTCAGGCGAGCATGAAATATGCAACGGATAACCATCTCTTGACGGAAAGAATGGTGAAATACTTTGCAGATTATCTCAATCAATTAAAAGATTCCGCTCCGAAACCTGATGCTCCGACAAGCAGTAAGGGTGAAGAGCAACCACCAGTTCTTGAAGTCCCAGAATTCAAAGGAGGAGTTAATGCAGCAGAAGCAGCTGTTCATGAAGTCCCAGAGTTCAAAGGCGGTGTTAATGCGGCAGAAGCAGCTGCTCATGACCTACCAGAGTTCAAGGGAGGAGTCAATGCGGCAGAAGTGGCTGTATATGAAGTCCCAGAGTTCAAAGGCGGTGTCAATGCGGTTGAAGCCTTGGTTCACGAATTACCAGAATACAAAGGTGGTGTCAATGGAGTTGAGCCAGCTATACATGAAAAACCAGAGTACACAGGCCCGCTAGGTACAGCAGGTGATGAACCAGCACCAACTGTTGAGAAACCAGAGTATAAGTTGACACCAGCTCCGCTAGCTGATACAAAGACATCAGAAATCAAAGATACTCTGAAAAATGAAGAAAGCAAGAAGACACTCCCAGAAACAGGAGAAGACCAGTCTGATACAGCCCTCTTCCTAGCAGGAATCAGCCTAGCAATGTCAGCCGCCCTCTTTGCTATTAACAGTAAAAAAGAATAGATATTTATTCCACAACTGCATTGTTTGGATAAGTGACTTGAACTTCTATGGGAGTCAGAGTCGGAAAATGAATCAAACACCTGGAGAGGACCTCTTGGTTCTCTCCTTTTTAAAAGGAGAAATGATAACGCTTACTAGCGTAAGCGGATGAAAGGAAATAGGAGAAATATGGACAAACACTTTTTTGAGAAACGCTGTCATTATAGTATCCGCAAATTTGCAATTGGTGCAGCCTCAGTTATGATTGGTGCTAGTATCTTTGGAGCCAATATGGTTCAGGCAGCAGAAACAGCAGCGCCTTCAGAGACAGAGGGAAGTATCACTCATGTTCAAGCTCTGGATAAGTTACCAGATGATTTAGCAGCTGCGCTTGAAAAGGCGGATGCAGAAGCTGCAACAGAAGGAAATCAAGAGGGTAGTCAGGTAACCGAAGAAGGAACAAAACCTGCAGCAAGTGCAGAGGCAAAACCAGAGACAAGTCCTGCAAGTCCCAAGCCAGCAGAAACGCCGAAACCGGTTGAAACACCAAAGGCGGATAATCAACCTGCGGAAACCACTACACCCGCAACAAAACCTTCTGAAAAGCAAATCGAAGATAGAGAAGATGTCAACCACCTCGAAGGCGCTACTGTCCAGGCGAGCAACCATGAGACTGGAACTAACTTTACTGCAGATAAGGCTATTGATGGAGATGACAATACTCGTTGGGCTACAGACAAAGATGTACCAAAACCAACTTTTGAATTAACTCTTCCAAAAACTACCCTCATCAAGCATGTAGAAATTGACTGGGATCGTCGTCTTCGTAATGGGCAAAATGACCCCAATATCAAATCTTGGAGTCTCTACTACGCAGGTCAAGAAGACGTGGGCGCTAATGGAGAAAAACAATGGAAACTCGCTCATACCAAGACTGGAGATCCTGTTTTAGATGAGAAAGTTGACCTAGCTGAAAGTATTCAAGCTAAGTACCTCAAATTAGAGATCAATGACTATCAAGCGGGAACAATGAACTGGAGAAACGTTGGAATCCAAGAAATTCGAGCTTATTCTAACGTTCCGGACCACAGTAAGGTAACGGATATCCGCCAAGTAACAGAACTATCAGTAGCAGAAGACGGACAATCTCTTGTCTTGCCTAGTCTACCAGGGGAAGTTAGTCTTATCGGAAGCAATAAGCAAGGTGTGATTGACCTTCAAAATCACATCTATAAGCCTTTGACAGACCAACGCGTCAAGGTCATGGTCCAACAAATCAGAGACAGTCATACCTTTACCAAAGAGTTTGAAGTAGTCATCAAGGGGCTACATCAGGACGAAGGTGTGGGTGTGAAACCAAAAGTAGCACCAGCTGTTCAACAATGGTATGGGAAAGAAGGCCAATCTTCTATCACTTCAGATACAGTTCTTGCGACAGGAGATTCAGGCTTTGATCAGGCTGCAACCTTCTATCAGTCAGACCTTGCCAGCCGTGGATTGGAACTAGCAACAGGTGACAAGCAGGCTCAAAAACGAATCGAATTTAAAAAAGTTGAAAACAAGGGTTATGGTAAAGAAGGGTACGGTATCACTATCCAAAATGATGTGATTACCATTGAAGCTGCCACAAACACAGGAGCCTTCTACGCCACTCGTACTCTTCTTCAAATGGGAGAAACAGACCTACAAAATGGCGAAATTCGTGATTTCCCAAGTTTCAGCCACCGTGGCTTTATGCTGGATACAGGTCGTAAATTTATCCCTTATGACACTCTTGTAGACATCATGCTCAACATGGCCTACTACAAGATGAACGACTTGCAGTTACACCTCAATGATAACTATATTTTCCTTAAGGAACACTTGGCAGGTAAGAATTTAAGTCCAGAAGAACAACTCAAGTATGTACTTGAACATGCCAAGACTGGTTTCCGTTTGGAGACAGACATTGTCGGTAAGAATGGTCAAAAATTAACATCAGATGAGCATTATACCAAGGAAGAAATGCAAAATCTGATTAAATTGGCCAAGGCTCTTCATATCAACCTAGTGCCAGAAATTGACACACCAGGTCATGCACTATCATTTGTCAAAGTTCGTCCAGACCTCATGTATCAAGGTAGTTTGAGCGATTATGCAGGCAAGCACAATGTTGAACGAGTTGCCATGCTGGACTTGGATACTAAGTATGAAGAAACTCTTAAATTTGTTAAATCCGTTTATGACAAACTCCTCGATGGTCCAGATGCACCGCTTCATGGCGTATCTACTGTTCATATCGGAACGGATGAATACTATGGTAGCAGAGAAAGCTATCGTCGCTATGTCAATGACCTTATCAAATACATTAAAGGAAAAGGCTATACCCCTCGTATCTGGGGTTCGCTCAGTGCGAAACGTGGGAACACTCCTGTTGATTGGAACGGAGTAGAGGTTGATATCTGGAGTATCGGATGGCAACGACCAAATGAAGCCATTGCTCAGGGAGCTAAAATTATCAACATCACAGATGTACCGACCTATAGTGTGCCAAGTGGAAGCAATAGTCAAGCAGCCTACGGGGACTATGCTAACTACGAACGTCAGTACAATAGCTGGACACCGAATGATTTTAGAACAGGTGGAGGTCCGCTTCTACCAGCTTCTCATCCAAGTATCCTTGGTGGTGGTCACGCAGTTTGGAATGATAATATCGACCTTCATGAGACAGGTTTGACCTCTTATGATATCTTTAAACGTTTCTTCAAGAGCATGCAAACTACTGCAGAACGTACTTGGGGATCTGACCGTGCGGCTACGACCTTTGCAGAACGTACCCTACCAACTAGTCCTTATGCGCCACAGTCTAACCCTGAAAAAGCAATTGCTTCAGAAGAACTATTCAACATCACTCCAGACAAGGTGAAAGAATATGCAACGAAGAAAGTAACCGCAACAGAAAATGGATTGGCTTTTGAGAAAGACAGCAGTATCGAAGGCTTAGCAGGTGATGTTGGTCCAAGTCACGTCTTGAAGTTTGATGTAACTGTCACTGGAGACGGAGAACAAACCTTCTCAACAAGTGGGGACAACCGTATCTATCTAGCTGATAAAGATGGCTACCTTGCTTATCAATTTGAACAGTTCCATATCCAATTCAATAAAAAACTTGAAAAGAACAAACGTTATCAAATCTCTATCGTAACCAAATCACAATCTACAGAAGTCTATGTGGATGGTGAAAAGATTGAGCGTATTGCAAATCCAGCCCATCCTCGCTTTGCCCACAATAGCTTGGTACTACCGCTTGAAAGCATCGGTGGTTTCAAAGGAATCTTGCATAGTGCAGAGTTGTCAGACAAACCATTTGTAAATCCTCGTTTGATTGCAAATGACAAATTCACTGCTACTGCAAGTAGCCAAGAATTGCCAGGAACAGCGACTGAAGGAGCTGTTGAGAAAGCCTTTGACAATGATCCGAGCACATTCTGGCATTCTAAATGGACTGGTGACCGTGCGCCCTATACCCTTTCTATGACCTTGAAAGAAGCAGAAAAAGTCAATGGCTTGACTTATCTTCCACGCCCAGGTGGTGGAAATGGTGTCGTGACGCGCTACGAAATCTACGCACAAAAAGATGGCCAAATGGTCAAGGTTTCAGAAGGAAGCTGGGACAACAACGCCCAAGAAAAAACAGTCAACTTTACGGCGGTAGATACCAACAAGATTGAGTTGAAAGTATTGGAAGGCGTTGGTGGCTTTGCAAGTGCAGCTGAAGTTCATCTATTGAAACCTGTCAAAGAAGAGCAAGAAACGCCTGCACCAAGTCAACCAGAAAAACCAACTACACCTGAAAAACCAAAAGTAGACCAAACCGGTGATGGAACGGTTGAATTGGCAGATCAATTCACTGCAAGTAAACCAGCTAGCGAAGATAGCATTGCAGCTGCCAGCAAGAGCGCAGACTATCTCAAGAAAGAGTACAAGGTCTTCCCAACTCCACAAAAAGTGACTTATGGAGAAGGAGTCACAGCCCTTCGTAAGCAAGTCAATTTGGTTATGGGTGATCAACTCGATATTTATACTCGCAATCGCTTGAAGAGTGTTTTGCAGGACAATCAAGTATCTTATACAACTGGTAAGGCAGCAATCGCTGGCGCAACCAATATCTATCTTGGAGTGCACGGACAAGGTTCACAAGCAGAGCAAAACTTGTCCAATGTTTCAGCAGGTCTCTTTGACAAGATTGATGCCTATGCCTTGACCATCAAGGATAACTCAATTTCTATCGTCGGAAAAGACACAGATGCAGTCTTCTATGGTTTGACAACCTTGAAACACATGCTCAAGGAAAGCCAAGTGCCAGTCCTTCGGAATGTGACAGTAGAAGATTATGCAGAGCTCAAGAACCGTGGTTTCATCGAAGGTTACTATGGAAATCCATGGTCGAATGCCGATCGTGCAGAGCTCATGCGTTATGGTGGCGATTTGAAATTGAACCAATACTTCTTTGCACCAAAAGATGATCCATACCATAACAAGAAATGGCGTGAACTCTATCCAGAAGAAAAACTAGCAGAAATTCGTGAACTTGCACGTGTCGGAAATCAAAGTAAAACTCGCTATGTCTGGACTATCCATCCATTCATGAACAACCGCATCCGCTTTGGCAATGAAGCGCATTACCAAGAAGACTTGGCAGCCATCAAGGCAAAATTTACCCAGTTGATGAAAGTGGGTGTCCGTGAATTTGGTATCCTAGCAGATGATGCTCCAAGCCCAGTTGGAGGCTACAATAGCTACAACCGCTTGATGCAAGATATGACCAAGTGGTTGACTGAAATGCAGGGAACTTACAGCGGTCTTCGTAAAGAAATGATCTTTGTTCCTGGACAGTATTGGGGTAATGGACGTGAAGATGAGTTGAAATCTCTCAATGAAAATCTCCCAAGTTCAACATCCATGACCTTGACGGGTGGTAAGATTTGGGGTGAAGTCTCTGAAAGCTTCCTATCAACTCTCAAGAACAATCTATCCGCAGGTGGCAAAACCTATCGCCCAGTTTCACTTTGGATTAACTGGCCTGTAACAGATAACTCTAAACAACACTTGATTCTAGGTGGTGGTGAGAAATTCCTTCATCCAAATGTGGATCCAAGTTTGCTGTCTGGTATCATGTTGAACCCAATGCAACAGTCTGAACCATCTAAGATTGCCCTCTTTTCAGGAGCTCAATACTCATGGAAACAGTGGAAATCAGAAGAAGAAGCTAAGAAAATCAATGATATTGCCTTCAACTTTGTAGAAAATGGTCATTTTGAAGATAGCAAGGTATCAGCAGCCTTCCGTGAACTTGGTAAGCACATGATCAACCAAAACATGGATAATCGTGTCGTCAAACTAGAAGAATCTGTAGACTTGGCTCCAAAATTAACAGACTTCATGACCAAGCTCAAAGCAGGTCAGGATGTGACTGCAGAACGTGCAACCTTGCGAGCTGAATTTGCCAAGATTAAAGAAGCAGCCGAACTTTACAAAGCATCAGGCGACCAAAAGATGGTTGCGCAAATCCACTATTGGTTGGATAATGCAATTGACCAAATGAATGCTCTCGATGCCTTCCTTACAGGAACTGAAGCCATGGCTACAAACGATGCTGCTAAGCTTTGGGACAGCTATTATAAAGGCTTGAAGTTCTACGAACAGTCTCAAACTCACACCTTCCATTATGTAGACCATATGGAAAAGGCTGAATTGGGTGTTCAACATATTCGTCCATTTATCCTATCCTTGAAAGAAGTTCTAGCGTCTGAAGTTCAAAAAGTCTTGCATCCAGACCAAATCATCAGCACCTTTATCACCAATCGAACAGGTGTAGAAGGTGGTTTGGCAGAAGTGACGGATGGCGATTTGGCAACTCATGCGATTATTAAATCACCAAATAGTATCAAGACAGGTGATTATATTGGTATGAAGTTCAACAAACCAGTAGCGATTCAAACCTTGACCTTTGCTATGGGAACGCAGGCAAATCCACGTGATACCTTTAGTAAGGCAGAAGTGCAGTATCTAGATGAAAATGACAAGTGGGTAACCTTGAAAGAGCCAAGCTATGTCGGAAATGAATCCCTTCTTAAGTTTGAAAATCTCAATATCAAGGCCAAAGCAGTTCGCATGATTGCGACAGAGAATCGTGAGAACACCTGGTTTGCAGTTCAGGAAATTGCAGTTAACCGTCCAGTTGAAAAAGCTCGTAGCCAACAAGCAACGACAGTTAGTCTAAGCTCAAACTTAGTTTACAAACTAAATACCTCAGCCCGTCAAATCACTGATGGCAAGGACAATACAGAAGCCATGATGGCAAATGCTGACGGTAGCAATACGACACCAGTAGATGCCTGGGCACAACTTGACCTCGGTGAAGTCAAGTCAGTCACTAAAGTTCGTCTTCGCCAAGGAACGGGTGATAAACTTGCCGCAGGTGTACTTGAGTACTCTACAGATGGAACTGCATGGCAAGAGTTGGATCGCCTATCAGGAGAACAAACCAAGGAAGTGACCAGAGCGATCAATGCTCGTTACATCCGAGTACGCAATACCAAGGCCCTCGACCTCTGGTGGCGTATTCAGGACTTCTCTGTTGAGACACGCTCTGGAAACAGTGAGTTAACAGACACCAACGTAGACGCCTTGAAGGAAACACCAGTAGTGGATAGCTTGGGCAGTTACGAGCTTCAAATTCCAGCTGGAACCAAACTCCCTGCTCATAGCTATCTAGGTATGAAGCTTGACCGTATCCATCAGATCAAGAGCATCCAGCTCCAAGGGCAAGCCAACCCTGCTCTTAGCCTAGAGTACTCTGCAAATGCGCAAGAATGGACGCCAGCCAGCCAGTTGACAGACAAATCTGTCGCAACCCACTTGGTACGTTATGTTCGTCTGGTCAACAAAACGGATCAGGAACAAGCTGTCACAGCCACTTCTCTCCTTGTGACAACCAAAGAAGTGCAACCAACCAAACTAGAATCTACAACTATGGGCATTCATCCAACATACGGCAGCAATGATGTTCGTAAACTGAACAACCTAGATCAACTATTTGACGGTGTTTACAACAACTTCGTTGAGTTTTCAGACTACGCCCATAAAGATGGCCACGTGACCTTGAAACTTGGTAGCGAACGCACTATCAAGAAGATTAGAGCCTACATCCAAGACGGAACTCAAAACTACCTTCGTGATGGTAAGATCCAAGTCAGCCAAGACGGTAAAACTTGGACAGATGTTGTGACAGTAGGAGA
>NZ_RJPJ01000018.1:0-6123 GCF_003943395.1 Streptococcus oralis
TTTTTCAAAAAAGAAAGGAATAAAATGTTTCGAAGTAAAAAATTTAACAAAGATTTCGAGATCGTAGATGAGAAAAAGCGCTACAAGCTTTACAAGTCGGGTAAAAACTGGGTGAAAGCCTCGAATTCCCAACTANATCTCTTTCGTATCGGTGGGATGGGAGAAGTTGTTTCGACAAGCCTATCCGACACTGAAGAACTTGACCACGCTCATCTCAATGTCAACACGCTTGCGGGTATAGGGGCCATCTTAGCCGCCGGGGCCGCAGGTTTTGTTGCAACTCAAGAGCAAACTGTATATGCAGATGAGACATCTGAGTACAAGGAAACTGGTAAGGCAGTCATCGCAACTGAGCCCCAAGCTGATGCGACAACTGAAGCCAGCAATAACTCTATCATTGCCCAAGCACAAGCAGAAGTGAAGGAACAAGCAGAGCAAGACTCTGTATCTGTTTCTGAGTCAGTCAGTCAATCTGTAAGTGCTTCTCTTTCGACAAGCGTTTCTGTATCAGCTAGTCTATCAGCAAGTGCGTCAGCTAGCAGTTCAGTTACTACCAGCCAGTCAGCTGTAAGTCCTGCTTCTGAGTCAGCCTCTGTTAGTGAAACTCCATCGCAATCAGCGAGTGTGCAAGCATCTGCCTCAACTCCTGTCTCTGAGTCAGCATCTGCTAGCGCTCAACCTGCTCCTTCAGTAAGTGTCCAAACTTCAGCATCTCTAGCTGAAAGCACTAGCTCTGTTAGCGAGTCAGAAGTTCAAACCTCTGTCTCAACTTCGACCTCAGCATCCCTTGATGTCAAGACTGCTCCTGCTGAGAGCCTTGCGACCAGCAAGCTAGGTGACGCCTTGTCAAGCGCAACCCAACTCAGCAGCCAAGTGGCAACAACTAGCAATAACCTAGCCGCTGGTGTGATCGCTGATAAGAATCAAGCCCAAGGCAAGGATGCGCTCAAACAAGCTGAGAAGAGTCAAACGGTAGATAAGACCGTGACCACTTCACCAAAAGAGTCTGTCAGTGCTTCTGCTAGTGCCAGTCAATCAACAAGTGGATCGAATGTTTCTGTAGTGTCAAGTTTGTCTGTTGAACAGAGTGGATCGACGACAGCAATTGACCAGCAACCTTCTACTTCAAAAGAAGCAAAGAACCTTGAAATTGACTCAGCTGAATTAAAAATAACTGAAATTACTGGTAAGAATAGTGTTAGTGGAGTTCAATCAACTTCTGTCACAACTAGCTTAATTGAAGCTGCTGCGGTTGCAATAGCATCTTCAGAAGTCACTGCTAAACAACAAGAAGAAAACCGTAGGAAGTTGACCAATCTTTCAGCTGAAATAGGTGACTATCTAGCAAAAGCGGTTGATTTACCAAATACGGATTCAGCTCTTGATAAGGCCAATGCTGCAGTAACAGAAATTGAAAAAGCCCTGACTGATCCAACTAGTGATTTAACAACAGTATTGCAAAAAGCTACTTCAGCGCGTAATTCGATTGTCAATGCTGTGTTGGCGGCTAATTCTGGTGTGCGTGATCCACGAAATGGGACAGAAATTGCTAGAGGGGCACACTCACGTGCAGCCTCTAATCCGCCTACGATTTCTATGCCATCCACTATCACAATTTATAATGATGAAGCAATCAATAATTTTCAGATAAGACTGAATGATGATAAAGGGATGGCTAAAATCACGGGCTCCCCATCCAATGCTATTATTACAGGTTTAAATGCACCGAACTATCCAACTAACAAGAAAGGGGAATTTGGAGATCTATATATCTATGATAAAGGGGGGAAACGAACAGGTGCCCAAAAGACATACACCATTGACATAATAGGGACAGTGGGTCGTGAAAACGGAACTTGGAAACCCTATAAGCCTGGTACCTATGTTCTGGAGTACACAGTAACAGATATTCATGGTCTGACTGCGACAGCACGTACGAATTTCCATATCAAAGGCTTCAACGAACGCCACAACCCAGTTAGTGGGGATACCATTATTGTTAAGAATCCATCTTCTTTGACTGTAAGTGAACGCGATCAAGTACTTGAAAAATTTAAAGAAAAAAACCAGTCGCTTTTATCTGGTAGTGATTTTACGAAAGATGGCGTAACTGGAACGATTTCGGTAGCTGAAAATGGGAATATTACCATTACCTACCGTGATAATACTACAGATTTTATCCCAGCTAATGTGGATGCTGTTCCAGTTCCAAGTGCGACGGTGACTCGTAATGGTCAAACTCTAACACCTGTAAATGGCAACTATATTGTGTACGCAGGAGATGATATTCAAATTAATTTCACTGCTACAGATAATAGCGGGCAATTATCAGAATTTAAGATCGTTTCAAATGCAGATGCAAATGGCTCAGCCCTTGGAAGTAATTTCTTTGAAGATAATAAATATGGGACTGGAACTGTAGAGCATTTAACGGGGAATATCACAGCGACTACTGCTAGTCCAGCCCGTATTACAGTAAGAGCTCATTTGAATGATAATCTAGAGTATGATAAAAATGGTAGAAATAGTTGGCAACGCAATGCAGTAGCAACGGATAAGGCTGGTAATAGAAACAGTGCAGGAAATGATTCGCCGGGCAATGTCCGTATTGTGCAAGGTAGACTGACGGATATTATGGAGGGAGTAGCACCGACTGAAACCTTCCAAGTAGAAAATGTTTCTCGATTAAATTCTCAAGAAAAAACACGTATATTAGCAGCCGTTGAAAAATTAAATAATAAGCAGGAAAAACGTATAGACTCTTTCACTATTAGTGATAATAGAACAGTTACCATTATCTATAAAGATAAGACTACGGATACGTTCACTGTAAAACTTTCTGATAGTGAGTATAGGAGTAGCAGTACTTCAACTAGTCTAAGTCAAAGACAATCAACCAGTGCCTCAACATCTGACTCAGCAAGCAAGAGTACTTCAATCGTTGATGCTTCTAAATCAACATCAACTAGCCAGTCTAAGTCTGAATCGCTTAGCAAGTCGCAAAGCCTTTCTAAATCAGATTCAGCAAGTAAGAGTAACTCAGTAGTTGATGCCTCTAAATCAACCTCAACTAGCCAGTCTAAATCTGAATCACTTAGCAAGTCAGAAAGCACTTCTAAGTCAGATTCAGCAAGTAAGAGTAACTCAGTAGTTGATGCTTCCAAATCAACTTCAACTAGCCAGTCTAAATCTGAATCACTTAGCAAGTCACAAAGTCTTTCTAAATCAGATTCAGCAAGTAAGAGTAACTCAGTAGTTGATGCCTCTAAATCAACCTCAACTAGCCAGTCTAAGTCTGAATCGCTTAGCAAGTCAGAAAGCACTTCTAAGTCAGATTCAGCAAGTAAGAGTAACTCAGTAGTTGATGCTTCCAAATCAACTTCAACTAGCCAGTCTAAATCTGAATCACTTAGCAAGTCACAAAGTCTTTCTAAATCAGATTCAGCAAGTAAGAGTAACTCAGTAGTTGATGCTTCCAAATCAACTTCAACCAGCGCATCTGTATCAGATTCAACAAGCGTAAGCAACAGCATCTCAGCTTCAATCAGCGCTTCAGAATCAGCAAGCACAAGTGCTTCAACATCTGACTCAGCAAGCAAGTCAGAAAGCTTGTCTAAATCAGCTTCAGCATCTGACTCAGCAAGCAAGTCTGCTTCAGAATCAGTAAGCGCAAGCGACAGTACTTCTAAGTCAGATTCAGTAAGCAAGAGCGCATCTGTATCAGATTCAACAAGCGTAAGCAACAGCATCTCAGCTTCAATCAGCGCATCTGACTCAGCAAGCACAAGTGCTTCAACATCTGACTCAGCAAGCAAATCTGCATCAGAATCAGTAAGCACAAGCGTAAGCAACAGTGCTTCAGCTTCAACCAGCGCATCTGTATCAGATTCAACAAGCGTAAGCAACAGTATCTTAGCTTCAATCAGTGCATCTGACTCAGCAAGCACAAGTGCTTCAACATCTGACTCAGCAAGCAAATCTGCATCAGAATCAGTAAGCACAAGCGCAAGCAATAGCGAGTCAGCATCAACAAGTGCATCTGTATCAGATTCAACAAGCTTGAGCAACAGCATCTCTGCTTCAATCAGTGCTTCTAACTCAGCAAGCACAAGCGCAAGCACAAGTGCTTCAGCATCTGACTCAGCAAGCAAGTCTGCTTCAGAATCAGTAAGCGCAAGCGACAGTACTTCTAAGTCAGATTCAGTAAGCAAGAGCGCATCTGTATCAGATTCAACAAGCGTAAGCAACAGCATCTCAGCTTCAATCAGCGCTTCAGAATCAGCAAGCACAAGTGCTTCAGCATCTGACTCAGCAAGCAAGTCTGCTTCAGAATCAGTAAGCGCAAGCGACAGTACTTCTAAGTCAGATTCAGTAAGCAAGAGCGCATCTGTATCAGATTCAACAAGCGTAAGCAACAGCATCTCAGCTTTAATCAGCGCATCTGACTCAGCAAGCACAAGTGATTCAACATCTGACTCAGCAAGCAAATCTGCATCAGAATCAGTAAGCACAAGCGTAAGCAACAGTGCTTCAGCTTCAACCAGCGCATCTGTATCAGATTCAACAAGCGTAAGCAACAGTATCTTAGCTTCAATCAGTGCATCTGACTCAGCAAGCACAAGCGCAAGCAACAGTGCTTCAGTATCAACCAGCGCATCTGTATCAGATTCAACCAGCGTAAGCAGCAGTGAGTCAGCTTCACGTAGTGCCTCAGCTTCAGCGTCAACAAGCGTAAGCAACAGCATCTCAGCTTCAATTAGCGCTTCAGAATCAGCAAGCACAAGTGCTTCAACATCTGACTCAGCAAGCAAGTCTGCTTCAGAATCAGTAAGCGCAAGCGACAGTACTTCTAAGTCAGATTCAGTAAGCAAGAGCGCATCTGTATCAGATTCAACAAGCGTAAGCAGCAGTGAGTCAGCTTCACGTAGTGCCTCAGCTTCAGCGTCAACAAGCGTAAGCAACAGCATCTCAGCTTCAATTAGCGCTTCAGAATCAGCAAGCACAAGTGCTTCAACATCTGACTCAGCAAGCAAGTCTGCTTCAGAATCAGCAAGCACAAGCGTAAGCAACAGTGCTTCAGCCTCAACAAGTGCATCTGTATCAGATTCAACAAGCTTGAGCAACAGCATTTCTGCTTCAATCAGTGCTTCTAACTCAGCAAGCACAAGCGCAAGCAACAGTGCCTCAGCATCAACAAGCGCATCTGTATCAGATTCAACAAGCTTGAGCAACAGCATCTCTGCTTCAATCAGTGCGTCTGAATCAACAAGCACAAGCGACAGCAACAGTGCTTCAGCGTCAACCAGCGCATCTGTATCAGATTCAACAAGCGTAAGCAACAGCATCTCAGCTTCAATCAGTGCTTCTGAATCAACAAGCACAAGCGTAAGCAACAGTGAATCAGCTTCACGTAGTGCCTCAGCTTCAGCGTCAACAAGCGCAAGCAACAGTGCTTCAGCATCAACCAGCGCATCTGTATCTGATTCAACAAGCGTAAGCAACAGCATCTCAGCTTCAATCAGCGCTTCTGAATCAGCAAGCACAAGTGTAAGTAACAGTGCATCAACATCTGACTCAGCAAGCAAGTCTGCTTCAGAATCAGCAAGCACAAGCGCAAGCAACAGTGCCTCAGCATCAACAAGCGCATCTGTATCAGATTCAACAAGCGTAAGCAACAGCATCTCTGCTTCAATCAGCGCTTCTAACTCAACAAGCACAAGTGTAAGCAACAGTGCTTCAACATCTGAATCCGCAAGCAAATCCGCTTCAGAATCCGCAAGCACAAGCGCAAGCAACAGTGCTTCAGCGTCAACCAGCGCATCTGTATCAGATTCAACAAGCGTAAGCAACAGNATCTCTGCTTCAATCAGCGCTTCAGAATCAGCAAGCACAAGCGCAAGCAACAGTGCTTCAGCGTCAACAAGCGCATCTGTATCAGATTCAACAAGCTTGAGCAACAGCATCTCTGCTTCAATCAGCGCTTCTAACTCAGCAAGTACAAGCGCAAGCACAAGTGCTTCAACATCTGAATCCGCAAGCAAGTCTGCCTCAGAATCAGTAAGCACAAGCGTAAGCAACAGTGCCTCAGCGTCAACAAGCGCATCTGTATCAGATTCAACAAGC
>NZ_RJPJ01000019.1:0-5195 GCF_003943395.1 Streptococcus oralis
AGGTCCGTTGGTCAAGGGGTTAAGACACCGCCTTTTCACGGCGGTAACACGGGTTCGAATCCCGTACGGACTATGTGTGTATCGCAGGGACGAAAAAAGTAAAAAAAGTTTCAAAAAAGTGTTGACATAGGTCAACGGCTGTGATATACTAATATAGTTGTCGCTTGAGAGAGAAAGAGTGACAAAGACCTTTGAAAACTGAACAAGACGAACCAATGTGCAGGGCACTATAACTAAGGTTATAGTACTGAACAATGAAAAAACAATAAATCTGTCAGTGACAGAAATGAGTGAGAACTCAAACTTTTAATGAGAGTTTGATCCTGGCTCAGGACGAACGCTGGCGGCGTGCCTAATACATGCAAGTAGAACGCTGAAGAGAGGAGCTTGCTCTTCTTGGATGAGTTGCGAACGGGTGAGTAACGCGTAGGTAACCTGCCTGGTAGCGGGGGATAACTATTGGAAACGATAGCTAATACCGCATAATAGCAGTTATTGCATGATAACTGTTTGAAAGGTGCAATTGCATCACTACCAGATGGACCTGCGTTGTATTAGCTAGTTGGTGGGGTAACGGCTCACCAAGGCGACGATACATAGCCGACCTGAGAGGGTGATCGGCCACACTGGGACTGAGACACGGCCCAGACTCCTACGGGAGGCAGCAGTAGGGAATCTTCGGCAATGGACGGAAGTCTGACCGAGCAACGCCGCGTGAGTGAAGAAGGTTTTCGGATCGTAAAGCTCTGTTGTAAGAGAAGAACGAGTGTGAGAGTGGAAAGTTCACACTGTGACGGTATCTTACCAGAAAGGGACGGCTAACTACGTGCCAGCAGCCGCGGTAATACGTAGGTCCCGAGCGTTGTCCGGATTTATTGGGCGTAAAGCGAGCGCAGGCGGTTAGATAAGTCTGAAGTTAAAGGCTGTGGCTTAACCACAGTACGCTTTGGAAACTGTTTAACTTGAGTGCAAGAGGGGAGAGTGGAATTCCATGTGTAGCGGTGAAATGCGTAGATATATGGAGGAACACCGGTGGCGAAAGCGGCTCTCTGGCTTGTAACTGACGCTGAGGCTCGAAAGCGTGGGGAGCAAACAGGATTAGATACCCTGGTAGTCCACGCCGTAAACGATGAGTGCTAGGTGTTAGACCCTTTCCGGGGTTTAGTGCCGCAGCTAACGCATTAAGCACTCCGCCTGGGGAGTACGACCGCAAGGTTGAAACTCAAAGGAATTGACGGGGGCCCGCACAAGCGGTGGAGCATGTGGTTTAATTCGAAGCAACGCGAAGAACCTTACCAGGTCTTGACATCCCTCTGACCGCTCTAGAGATAGAGCTTTCCTTCGGGACAGAGGTGACAGGTGGTGCATGGTTGTCGTCAGCTCGTGTCGTGAGATGTTGGGTTAAGTCCCGCAACGAGCGCAACCCCTATTGTTAGTTGCCATCATTTAGTTGGGCACTCTAGCGAGACTGCCGGTAATAAACCGGAGGAAGGTGGGGATGACGTCAAATCATCATGCCCCTTATGACCTGGGCTACACACGTGCTACAATGGCTGGTACAACGAGTCGCAAGCCGGTGACGGCAAGCTAATCTCTTAAAGCCAGTCTCAGTTCGGATTGTAGGCTGCAACTCGCCTACATGAAGTCGGAATCGCTAGTAATCGCGGATCAGCACGCCGCGGTGAATACGTTCCCGGGCCTTGTACACACCGCCCGTCACACCACGAGAGTTTGTAACACCCGAAGTCGGTGAGGTAACCTTTTAGGAGCCAGCCGCCTAAGGTGGGATAGATGATTGGGGTGAAGTCGTAACAAGGTAGCCGTATCGGAAGGTGCGGCTGGATCACCTCCTTTCTAAGGATAAGGAACTGCACATTGGTCTTGTTTAGTCTTGAGAGGTCTTGTGGGGCCTTAGCTCAGCTGGGAGAGCGCCTGCTTTGCACGCAGGAGGTCAGCGGTTCGATCCCGCTAGGCTCCATTGGTGAGAGATCACCAAGTAATGCACATTGAAAATTGAATATCTATATCAAATAGTAACAAGAAAATAAACCGAAACGCTGTAGTATTAAAAGAGTTTATGACTGAAAGGTCAAAAATAAGGTTAAGTTAATAAGGGCGCACGGTGGATGCCTTGGCACTAGGAGCCGAAGAAGGACGTGACAAACGACGATATGCCTTGGGTAGCTGTAAGTAAGCGATGATCCAGGGATTTCCGAATGGGGGAACCCAACAGGTACTACCTGTTACCCATATCTGTTAAGGATATGAGGAGGAAGACGCAGTGAACTGAAACATCTAAGTAGCTGCAGGAAGAGAAAGCAAAAGCGATTGCCTTAGTAGCGGCGAGCGAAACGGCAGGAGGGCAAACCGAAGAGTTTACTCTTCGGGGTTGTAGGACTGCAATGTGGACTCAAAGATTATAGAAGAATGATTTGGGAAGATCAGCCAAAGAGAGTAAAAGCCTCGTATTTAAAATAGTCTTTGTACCTAGCAGTATCCTGAGTACGGCGGGACACGAGAAATCCCGTCGGAATCTGGGAGGACCATCTCCCAACCCTAAATACTCCCTAGTGACCGATAGTGAACCAGTACCGTGAGGGAAAGGTGAAAAGCACCCCGGGAGGGGAGTGAAATAGAACCTGAAACCGTGTGCCTACAACAAGTTCGAGCCCGTTAATGGGTGAGAGCGTGCCTTTTGTAGAATGAACCGGCGAGTTACGATATGATGCGAGGTTAAGTTGAAGAGACGGAGCCGCAGGGAAACNGAGTCTGAATAGGGCGCATTAGTATCATGTCGTAGACCCGAAACCATGTGACCTACCCATGAGCAGGTTGAAGGTGCGGTAAGACGCACTGGAGGACCGAACCAGGGCACGTTGAAAAGTGCTTGGATGACTTGTGGGTAGCGGAGAAATTCCAAACGAACTTGGAGATAGCTGGTTCTCTCCGAAATAGCTTTAGGGCTAGCGTCGACATTAGAGATTCTTGGAGGTAGAGCACTGTTTGGGTGAGGGGTCCATCCCGGATTACCAATCTCAGATAAACTCCGAATGCCAAAGAATTATGGTCGGCAGTCAGACTGCGAGTGCTAAGATCCGTAGTCGAAAGGGAAACAGCCCAGACCACCAGCTAAGGTCCCAAAATAATTGTTAAGTGGAAAAGGATGTGGGGTTGCACAGACAACTAGGATGTTAGCTTAGAAGCAGCTATTCATTCAAAGAGTGCGTAATAGCTCACTAGTCGAGTGACCCTGCGCCGAAAATGTACCGGGGCTAAAACAATTTACCGAAGCTGTGGATACCTTTATAGGTATGGTAGGAGAGCGTTCTATGTGTGAAGAAGGTATACCGTGAGGAGTGCTGGAACGCATAGAAGTGAGAATGCCGGTATGAGTAGCGAAAGACAGGTGAGAATCCTGTCCACCGTAAGACTAAGGTTTCCAGGGGAAGGCTCGTCCGCCCTGGGTTAGTCGGGACCTAAGGAGAGACCGAAAGGTGTATCCGATGGACAACAGGTTGATATTCCTGTACTAGAGTATGTAGTGATGGAGGGACGCAGTAGGCTAACTAAAGCAGACGAATGGAAGTGTCTGTCTAAGCAGTGAGGTGTGATATGAGTCAAATGCTTATATCTATAACATTGAGCTGTGATGGGGAGCGAAGTTTAGTAGCGAAGTTAGTGACGTCACACTGCCAAGAAAAGCTTCTAGCGTTAAACATACTCTACCCGTACCGCAAACCGACACAGGTAGTCGAGGCGAGTAGCCTCAGGTGAGCGAGAGAACTCTCGTTAAGGAACTCGGCAAAATGACCCCGTAACTTCGGGAGAAGGGGTGCTGACTTTACGTCAGCCGCAGTGAATAGGCCCAAGCAACTGTTTATCAAAAACACAGCTCTCTGCTAAATCGTAAGATGATGTATAGGGGGTGACGCCTGCCCGGTGCTGGAAGGTTAAGAGGAGTGCTTAGGAGTAATCCGAAGGTATGAATTGAAGCCCCAGTAAACGGCGGCCGTAACTATAACGGTCCTAAGGTAGCGAAATTCCTTGTCGGGTAAGTTCCGACCCGCACGAAAGGCGTAATGATTTGGGCACTGTCTCAACGAGAGACTCGGTGAAATTTTAGTACCTGTGAAGATGCAGGTTACCCGCGACAGGACGGAAAGACCCCATGGAGCTTTACTGCAGTTTGATATTGAGTGTCTGTACCACATGTACAGGATAGGTAGGAGTCTATGAGATCGGGACGCCAGTTTCGAAGGAGACGTTGTTGGGATACTACCCTTGTGTTATGGCCACTCTAACCCAGATAGGTTATCCCTATCGGAGACAGTGTCTGACGGGCAGTTTGACTGGGGCGGTCGCCTCCTAAAAGGTAACGGAGGCGCCCAAAGGTTCCCTCAGAATGGTTGGAAATCATTCGCAGAGTGTAAAGGTATAAGGGAGCTTGACTGCGAGAGCTACAACTCGAGCAGGGACGAAAGTCGGGCTTAGTGATCCGGTGGTTCCGTATGGAAGGGCCATCGCTCAACGGATAAAAGCTACCCTGGGGATAACAGGCTTATCTCCCCCAAGAGTTCACATCGACGGGGAGGTTTGGCACCTCGATGTCGGCTCGTCGCATCCTGGGGCTGTAGTCGGTCCCAAGGGTTGGGCTGTTCGCCCATTAAAGCGGCACGCGAGCTGGGTTCAGAACGTCGTGAGACAGTTCGGTCCCTATCCGTCGCGGGCGTAGGAAATTTGAGAGGATCTGCTCCTAGTACGAGAGGACCAGAGTGGACTTACCGCTGGTGTACCAGTTGTCTTGCCAAAGGCATCGCTGGGTAGCTATGTAGGGACGGGATAAACGCTGAAAGCATCTAAGTGTGAAACCCACCTCAAGATGAGATTTCCCATGATTTTATATCAGTAAGAGCCCTGAGAGATGATCAGGTAGATAGGTTAGAAGTGGAAGTGTGGCGACACATGTAGCGGACTAATACTAATAGCTCGAGGACTTATCCAAAGTAACTGAGGATACGAAAGCGAAAGGTTTTCTTGGTATTTGATAGATATTCAATTTTGAGTAGGTATTACTCAGAGTTAAGTGACGATAGCCTAGGAGATACACCTGTACCCATGCCGAACACAGTAGTTAAGCCCTAGAACGCCGGAAGTAGTTGGGGGTTGCCCCCTGTGAGATATGGAAGTCGCTTAGC
>NZ_RJPJ01000020.1:0-3264 GCF_003943395.1 Streptococcus oralis
ACTCTTGCTTACTGAGTCTGACTTAGAAGCACTGTCGCTNGCGCTAACTGATTCTGANGCNGACTTGCTTGCTGAAGCACTTTCTGANGCTGATTTAGACAAGCTTTCTGATTCAGAGTTAGATTTACTTGTTGATGTTGACTTAGATGCATCATCAAGNGAAGTGCTCTTGCTTGCTGAGTCAGATGTTGAAGCACTTTCTGACTTGCTTGCTGATTCTGATTTAGACTTGCTGGTTGATACAGATTCACCTTCAAGAGATGCGCTCTTGCTTACTGAGTCTGACTTAGAAGCACTGTCGCTTGCGCTAACTGATTCTGATGCAGACTTGCTTGCTGAAGCACTTTCTGAAGCTGATTTAGACAAGCTTTCTGATTCAGAGTTAGATTTACTTGTTGATGTTGACTTAGATGCATCATCAAGGGAAGTGCTCTTGCTTGCTGAGTCAGATGTTGAAGCACTTTCTGATTGGCTAAGCGATTCTGATTTAGACTTGCTTGCTGATACAGATTCACCTTCTAGCGATGCGCTCTTACTTGTTGACTCTGATTTAGAAGCATCTACAAGTGAAGTGCTCTTACTTGTTGATTCTGATTTAGAGGCATCTACAATTGAGGTACTCTTACTTGTTGATTCTGACTTAGAAGCATCCACAATTGAAGTACTCTTACTTGTTGATTCTGACTTAGAAGCATCTACAATTGAAGTACTCTTACTTGTTGATTCTGATTTAGAGGCATCTACAATTGAAGTACTCTTACTTGTTGATTCTGATTTAGAAGCATCTACAATTGAAGTACTCTTGCTTGCTGATTCTGACTTAGAAGCATCTACAATTGAAGTACTCTTGCTTGCTGATTCTGACTTAGAAGCATCTACAATTGAAGTACTCTTACTTGCTGATTCTGATTTAGAAGCATCTACAATTGAAGTACTCTTACTTGCTGATTCTGATTTAGAAGCATCTACAATTGAAGTACTCTTACTTGCTGATTCTGATTTAGAGGCATCTACAAGTGAGGTGCTCTTGCTGAGGGACTCTGACTTAGACTTGCTAGTTGATGTTGACTTAGAAGCATCAACTACTGAGTTACTCTTGCTGAGTGATTCTGACTTAGACTTGCTGGTTGATGTTGACTTAGAGGCATCAACTACTGAGTTACTCTTGCTAAGTGATTCTGACTTAGACTTGCTGGCTGATGTTGACTTAGAGGCATCAACTACTGAGTTACTCTTGCTAAGCGACTCTGACTTAGACTTGCTGGCTGATGTTGACTTAGAGGCATCAACTACTGAGTTACTCTTGCTGAGCGATTCTGACTTAGACTTGCTTGTTGATGTTGACTTAGAGGCATCAACTACTGAGTTACTCTTGCTAAGCGATTCTGACTTAGACTTGCTAGTTGATGTTGACTTAGAGGCATCAACTACTGAGTTACTCTTGCTGAGGGACTCTGACTTAGACTTGCTAGTCGATGTAGACTTAGAAGCGTCTACAATCGAAGTACTCTTGCTAAGTGATTCTGACTTAGACTTGCTGGTCGATGTTGACTTAGAAGCGTCTACAACCGAAGTACTCTTGCTGAGTGACTCTGAATTAGACTTGCTAGTCGATGTTGACTTAGAAGCGTCTACAATCGAAGTACTCTTGCTAAGTGACTCTGACTTAGAGGCACTTTCTTTTGCACTTTCGGATTCTGAGTTAGACTTACTTGCCGATGTTGATTTAGAAGCATCAGCAATTGACGTACTCCTGCTAAGTGATTCTGATTTCGCTTGACTAGCTGAAAGAGACGGTTTATTTTCATGATCATAAGTAAGACTAAATCCTTCAAGTCGGTACATGTTAGTACTATTACGTCTATCTGTATAACCGAGATAGATAGGATACTTAATATTATCAGATGCTCTAAGTGGAGCAGTACCACTAATTGTTACAGTTGCATTATTTTGTAAACCATTTTGGACACCAAAATCCCTAGTAGCTCTAAACCAGACGTAGTCACTTTGATTCTGAAATACACGTTTTCCGTTAGCATCAATGATATCTAGACTACCTCTTGAGAAATAAGGCGTTTTCCCAGGTAGGCCTTGAACAATCAAGTTAATTTTAAATTTCTGACCCGGAGTAACTGTTACATCCCCTGGACCTTGATGGACAGTGGCTATCTTAGATACTGGAGGAAGTGTTGAAGCGGCGCGGAATCCAGAATAACCTGTTTTTGGCGCAGTCGCTACAGTCTTGTCTGCTTTTTGGTCTTCTTCAGCTTGCTTGGTTGCGTCCTTGCCTTGGGCTTGGTTCTTGTCTGCCACCACACCAGCTGCGAGGTTGTTGCTAGTAGTTGCTGCTTGGCTGCTGAGTTGGGTCGCGCTTGACAAGGCGTCACCGAGCTTGCTGGTCGCAAGGCTTTCAGCAGGGTTGACCTTGACATCAAGGGACGCTGAAGTCGAAGTTGAAACAGAGGCTTGTACTTCTGACTCGATAGCTGCACTAGCACTCTCAACTAGAGAAGCTGAGCTTTGAACACTTGCTGACTCAGATGGCTGTGCGCTGACAGATGCTGACTGAGAGGCAGGAGCCGAAGCTGATGCTGATGTTTGAGTGCTTGCTGACTGCGATGGTTTTTCGCTGACAGATACTGACTCTGAAGCAGGAGTTGAAGCTGAAGCTTGAGTGCTTGCTGACTGACTAGCAGCAGCTGAAGTGCTAGCTGAGAGGGACTGACTAGCTGACTCGCTGGCTGATAGACTTGCTGACTCTGACTCACTTACTGAAAGGGAAGCACTTACAGATTGACTGACTGACTCAGAAACAGATACAGAGGTTTGCTCCGCTTGTTCCTTCACTTCTGCTTGTGCTTGGGCGATGATTGGGTTGCTGCTGGTTTCAGTTGTCGCATCAGCTTGAGGTTCACTTGCGATGACTGCCTTACCAGTTTCTTTGTACTCAGATGTTTCATCTGCGTATACAGTTTGCTCTTGAGTTGCAACAAAACCTGCGGCCCCAGCGGCTAGGATGGCCCCTATACCCGCAAGCGTGTTGACATTGAGATGAGCGTGGTCAAGTTCTTCAGTGTCGGATAGGCTTGTCGAAACAACTTCTCCCATCCCACCGATACGAAAGAGATCTAGTTGGGAATTCGAGGCTTTCACCCAGTTTTTACCCGACTTGTAAAGCTTGTAGCGCTTTTTCTCATCTACGATCTCGAAATCTTTGTTAAATTTTTTACTTCGAAACATTTTATTCCTTTCTTTTTTGAAAAA
>NZ_RJPJ01000021.1:0-2061 GCF_003943395.1 Streptococcus oralis
GCTCAAGCTTGTTGAATCTGATACAGATGCGCTGGTTGATGCTGATGCACTGTTGCTTGCACTTGTGCTTACTGAGTCAGATGCAGACTTGCTTGCTGAGTCAGATGTTGATGCACTGTTGCTTGCACTTGTGCTTGCTGAGTTAGAAGCACTGATTGAAGCAGAGATGCTGTTGCTCATGCTTGTTGAATCTGATACAGATGCGCTTGTTGACGCTGAGGCACTGTTGCTTGCGCTTGTGCTTGCTGAGTTAGAAGCACTGATTGAAGCTGAGATGCTGTTGCTCAAGCTTGTTGAATCTGATACAGATGCGCTTGTTGATTCTGAAGCAGACTTGCTTGCTGATTCAGAAGCACTGATTGAAGCTGAGATGCTGTTGCTCAAGCTTGTTGACGCTGAAGCTGAGGCACTACGTGAAGCTGATTCACTGTTGCTTACGCTTGTGCTTACTGATTCTGATGCACTGATTGAAGCAGAGATGCTGTTGCTCAAGCTTGTTGAATCTGATACAGATGCGCTTGTTGACGCTGATGCACTATTGCTTGCACTTGTGCTTGCTGATTCTGATTTAGACTTGCTGGTTGATACAGATTCACCTTCAAGGGAAGCGCTCTTGCTTACTGAGTCTGACTTAGATGTACTGTCGCTGGCGCTAACTGATTCTGATGCAGACTTGCTTGCTGAAGCACTTTCTGAAGCTGATTTAGACAAGCTTTCTGATTCAGAGTTAGATTTACTTGTTGATGTTGACTTAGATGCATCATCAAGGGAAGTGCTCTTGCTTGCTGAGGCAGATGTTGAAGCACTTTCTGACTTGCTTGCTGATTCTGACTTAGACTTGCTTGCTGATACAGATTCACCATCAAGTGAGCCACTCTTGCTTACTGAGTCTGACTTAGATGTGCTGTCGCTGGCGCTGACTGATTCTGATGCAGACTTGCTTGCTGAAGCACTTTCTGACGCTGATTTAGACAAGCTTTCTGACTTGCTTGCTGATTCTGAAGCGGATTGACTTTCTGATGTTGACTTAGAAGCATCTACAAGTGAAGTGCTCTTGCTTGCTGAGNCAGATGTTGAAGCACTTTCTGACTTGCTTGNTGATTCTGANTTAGACTTGCTTGNTGATACAGATTCACCATCAAGTGAGCCACTCTTNCTTACTGAGTCTGACTTAGATGCACTGTCGCTGGCGCTNACTGATTCTGAGGCAGACTTGCTTGCTGAAGCACTTTCTGAGGCTGATTTAGACAAGCTTTCTGATTCAGAAGCGGATTGACTTTCTGATGTTGACTTAGATGCATCTACAAGTGAAGTGCTCTTGCTGAGTGAATCAGATTTAGATGTGCTTTCTGATTGGCTAAGCGATTCTGACTTAGACTTGCTTGCTGATACAGATTCACCATCAAGTGAGCCACTCTTGCTTACTGAGTCTGACTTAGAAGCACTGTCGCTGGCGCTAACTGATTCTGAGGCTGACTTGCTTGCTGAAGCACTTTCTGAGGCTGATTTAGACAAGCTTTCTGATTCAGAGTTAGATTTACTTGTTGATGTTGACTTAGAAGCATCATCAAGGGAAGTGCTCTTGCTTGCTGAGTCAGATGTTGAAGCACTTTCTGACTTGCTTGCTGATTCTGATTTAGACTTGCTTGTTGATACAGATTCACCTTCAAGCGATGCGCTCTTGCTTACTGAGTCTGACTTAGATGTGCTGTCGCTGGCGCTGACTGATTCTGATGCAGACTTGCTTGCTGAAGCACTTTCTGAAGCTGATTTAGACAAGCTTTCTGATTCAGAGTTAGATTTACTTGTTGATGTTGACTTAGATGCATCATCAAGNGAAGTGCTCTTGCTTGCTGAGTCAGATGTTGAAGCACTTTCTGACTTGCTTGCTGATTCTGATTTAGACTTGCTGGTTGATACAGATTCACCTTCAAGAGATGCGCTCTTGCTTACTGAGTCTGACTTAGAAGCACTGTCGCTTGCGCTAACTGATTCTGATGCAGACTTGCTTGCTGAAGCACTTTCTGAAGCTGATTTAGACAAGCTTTCTGATTCAGAGTT
>NZ_RJPJ01000022.1:0-1877 GCF_003943395.1 Streptococcus oralis
TAAACAAACTGGTTTCGAAAAAGCGTGGAAGTAGCCTTACAGGTGTGATGGTCTCTGCTATAGTTGGTGGAATTACTTTTTTCACACTTTGGCAAGATGACGATTTCAAAGATATTTTAGTGGAAGAAAGAAAACGAGGAGAAAATAATTAAAATGGCCAGAAGCATCAATTATTCGAATTTAATAACGGAAGTTGAATTAAATGAGTTGAGAAAAGGTATAGAAGAGTTAATAGTAGAAGTGGAGAAAGATTTTCTTATTCAATCTGAAAAATTGAGGAAATTTTATGGTCATCACTAAACACTTTGCTATTCATGGAAAAAATTATCGTAGTAAACTAATCAAATATATTTTGAATCCAAGTAAAACAAAAAATCTAACACTAGTTTCAGATTTTGGTATGAGAAATTATTTAGATTTTCCTAGTTATAAAGAACTAGTGAGGATGTACAATGATAATTTTTTAAGTAATGATACTCTTTATGAATTTCGTCATGATAGGCAAGAAGTAAATCAACGAAAAATTCATTCTCATCACATCATTCAGTCCTTTTCTCCAGATGACCACCTCACTCCTGAACAAATCAATCGGATTGGTCAGGAGACAGTTAAAGAGTTGACAGGAGGTAGATTTCGTTTCATTGTAGCAACTCATGTCGATAAAGATCATATCCACAATCACATCATCCTAAATTCAATTGATCAGAATTCTGATAAAAAGTTTCTATGGGATTATAAGGCAGAACATAATCTACGAATGGTTTCTGATCGTCTTTCAAAAATTGCAGGGGCAAAAATTATAGAAAATCGTTATTCGCATCGTCAGTATGAAGTTTATCGCAAAACAAATTTCAAATATGAAATAAAACAACGAGTATATTTTCTAATCGAGAACTCGAAAAATTTTGAAGATTTCAAGAAAAAAGCAAAAGCTTTACATTTAAAAATTGATTTTAGACACAAGCATGTTACTTTTTTTATGACTGATTCAAATATGAAACAAGTCGTACGTGATAGTAAATTGAGTAGAAAACAACCTTATAATGAAACTTATTTTAAGAAAAAGTTTGTTCAAAGGGAAATCATAAACATCTTAGAATTTTTACTTCCAAAAATGAAGAATATGAATGAATTGATTCAACGAGCAGAATTTTTTGGATTAAAAATAATTCCGAAACAAAAACATGTTCTATTTGAATTTGATGGGATTAAGATTTCAGAGCAGGAATTGGTAAAAACGAATCGGTATAGTGTTAGTTATTTTCAAGACTATTTTAATAACAAAAATGAAACTGTTGTCTTAGATAATAAAAATTTAGTTGAACTTTACAATGAAGAAAAGCTAATTAAAGAAAAAGAGTTGCCGACAGAAGAGGTGGTATGGAAATCCTATCAAGATTTCAAGAGAAATAGGGATGCAGTTCATGAGTTTGAGGTAGAGTTGAATCTTAATCAAATAGAAGAAGTAGTGGACGATGGAATGTACATTAAGGTACAGTTTGGCATCCGACAAGAAGGACTTATTTTTGTACCAAATATTCAGATTAATATGGAAGAGGAAAAAGTTAAAGTATTTATCAGAGAAACTAGTTCTTACTATGTATACCATAAAGATTTAGCAGAAAAAAATCGCTTTATTAAAGGTAAAACTTTGATTAGACAATTTAATCTTCAGTATGAACCACAGTATATGTATAGAAGAATTCCTCTTAGCAAAATTAAAGAAAAAATAGAACAATTAGATTTTCTTATATCTGCGGAAAATAGTCCGCATGATTTTGAAGATATAACAAATGATTTCATTGCCCAAATATCATATCTAGAGAATATGATTGAACAAGTCCAAAATAAAATTGATGATTTAACTAGTTTAGAGG
>NZ_RJPJ01000023.1:0-1432 GCF_003943395.1 Streptococcus oralis
TGAAGCAGAGATGCTGTTGCTCAAGCTTGTTGAATCTGATACAGATGCGCTTGTTGATGCTGAAGCACTGTTGCTTGCGCTTGTGCTTGCTGAGTCAGATGTTGATGCACTGTTGCTTGCGCTTGCGCTAACTGATTCTGATGCGCTGATTGAAGCAGAGATGCTGTTGCTTGCGCTTGTGCTTGCTGATTCTGAAGCAGACTTGCTTGCTGAGTCAGATGTTGATGCACTGTTGCTTGCGCTTGCGCTAACTGATTCTGATGCGCTGATTGAAGCAGAGATGCTGTTGCTCAAGCTTGTTGAATCTGATACAGATGCGCTTGTTGATGCTGAGGCACTGTTGCTTNCGCTTGTGCTTACTGATTCTGATGCGCTGATTGAAGCAGAGATGCTATTGCTCAAGCTTGTTGAGGCTGAAGCTGAGGCACTACGTGATGCTGACTCGCTGTTGCTTACGCTTGTGCTTGCTGATTCTGATGCAGACTTGCTTGCTGAGTCAGATGTTGATGCACTGTTGCTTGCGCTTGTGCTTGCTGAGTTAGAAGCACTGATTGAAGCTGAGATGCTGTTGCTCAAGCTTGTTGANGCTGAAGCTGAGGCACTACGTGAAGCTGATTCACTGTTGCTTACGCTTGTGCTTACTGATTCTGATGCAGACTTGCTTGCTGAGTCAGATGTTGAAGCACTTGTGCTTGCTGATTCAGATGCACTGATTGAAGCAGAGATGCTGTTGCTCAAGCTTGTTGAATCTGATACAGATGCGCTTGTTGACGCTGATGCACTATTGCTTGCACTTGTGCTTGCTGATTCTGAGGCAGACTTGCTTGCTGAGTCAGATGTTGATGCACTGTTGCTTACGCTTGTGCTTGCTGAGTTAGAAGCACTGATTGAAGCAGAGATGCTGTTGCTCAAGCTTGTTGAATCTGATACAGATGCGCTTGTTGATGCTGAGGCACTATTGCTTGCACTTGTACTTGCTGATTCTGAAGCAGACTTGCTTGCTGATTCAGATGCACTGATTGAAGCAGAGATGCTGTTGCTCAAGCTTGTTGACGCTGAAGCTGAGGCACTACGTGAAGCTGACTCACTGTTGCTTACGCTTGTGCTTGCTGATTCTGAAGCAGACTTGCTTGCTGAGTCAGATGTTGATGCACTGTTGCTTAAGCTTGTGCTTGCTGATTCTGAAGCACTGATTGAAGCAGAGATGCTGTTGCTCAAGCTTGTTGAATCTGATACAGATGCGCTTGTTGATGCTGAAGCACTGTTGCTTGCGCTTGTGCTTGCTGAGTCAGATGTTGATGCACTGTTGCTTGCGCTTGCGCTANCTGATTCTGATGCGCTGATTGAAGCAGAGATGCTGTTGCTTGCGCTTGTGCTTGCTGATTCTGAAGCAGACTTGCTTGCTGAGTCAGATGTTGATGCACTGTTGCTT
>NZ_RJPJ01000024.1:0-1150 GCF_003943395.1 Streptococcus oralis
AAGCGCAAGCAACAGCGAGTCTGCATCACGTAGTGCCTCAGCTTCAGCATCAACAAGCTTGAGCAACAGCATCTCTGCTTCAATCAGCGCTTCTAACTCAGCAAGCACAAGCGTAAGCAACAGTGCCTCAGCGTCAACAAGCGCATCTGTATCTGATTCAACAAGCGCAAGCAACAGCGAGTCTGCATCACGTAGTGCCTCAGCTTCAGCATCAACAAGCTTGAGCAACAGCATTTCTGCTTCAATCAGTGCTTCTAACTCAGCAAGCACAAGCGTAAGCAACAGTGCCTCAGCATCAACAAGTGCATCTGTATCAGATTCAACAAGCTTGAGCAACAGCATCTCTGCTTCAATCAGCGCTTCTAACTCAGCAAGNACAAGCGCAAGCACAAGTGCTTCAACATCTGAATCCGCAAGCAAGTCTGCCTCAGAATCAGTAAGCACAAGCGTAAGCAACAGTGCCTCAGCGTCAACAAGCGCATCTGTATCAGATTCAACAAGCGTAAGCAACAGCATCTCTGCTTCAATCAGCGCTTCTAACTCANCAAGCACAAGCGCAAGCAACAGTGCTTCAACATCTGACTCAGCAAGCAAGTCTGCTTCAGAATCAGCAAGCACAAGCGTAAGCAACAGCATTTCTGCTTCAATCAGTGCATCAGAATCAGTTAGCGCAAGCGCAAGCAACAGTGCTTCAACATCTGACTCAGCAAGCAAGTCTGCGTCTGAATCAGCAAGCACAAGCGCAAGCAACAGTGCCTCAGCGTCAACAAGCGCATCTGTATCTGATTCAACAAGCGCAAGCAACAGCGAGTCTGCATCACGTAGTGCCTCAGCTTCAGCATCAACAAGCTTGAGCAACAGCATCTCTGCTTCAATCAGCGCTTCTAACTCAGCAAGCACAAGCGTAAGCAACAGTGCCTCAGCGTCAACAAGCGCATCTGTATCTGATTCAACAAGCGCAAGCAACAGCGAGTCTGCATCACGTAGTGCCTCAGCTTCAGCATCAACAAGCTTGAGCAACAGCATCTCTGCTTCAATCAGCGCTTCTAACTCAGCAAGCACAAGCGTAAGCAACAGTGCCTCAGCGTCAACAAGCGCATCTGTATCTGATTCAACAAGCGCAAGCAACAGCGAGTCTGCATCACGTAGT
>NZ_RJPJ01000025.1:0-1066 GCF_003943395.1 Streptococcus oralis
CAAGCACAAGCGCAAGCAACAGTGCCTCAGCGTCAACAAGCTTGAGCAACAGCATCTCTGCTTCAATCAGTGCATCTGAATCAGCAAGCACAAGCGTAAGCAATAGCGAGTCTGCATCACGTAGTGCCTCAGCTTCAGCATCAACAAGCTTGAGCAACAGCATTTCTGCTTCAATCAGTGCTTCTAACTCAGCAAGCACAAGCGTAAGCAACAGTGCCTCAGCATCAACAAGTGCATCTGTATCAGATTCAACAAGCGCAAGCAACAGCGAGTCTGCATCACGTAGTGCCTCAGCTTCAGCATCAACAAGCTTGAGCAACAGCATCTCTGCTTCAATCAGTGCATCTGAATCAGCAAGCACAAGCGTAAGCAATAGCGAGTCTGCATCACGTAGTGCCTCAGCTTCAGCATCAACAAGCTTGAGCAACAGCATTTCTGCTTCAATCAGTGCTTCTAACTCAGCAAGCACAAGCGTAAGCAACAGTGCCTCAGCATCAACAAGTGCATCTGTATCAGATTCAACAAGCTTGAGCAACAGCATCTCTGCTTCAATCAGTGCTTCTGAATCAACAAGCACAAGCGCAAGCAACAGTGCTTCAGCGTCAACAAGTGCATCTGTATCAGATTCAACAAGCTTGAGCAACAGCATCTCTGCTTCAATCAGCGCTTCTAACTCAGCAAGCACAAGCGCAGGCAACAGTGCTTCAGCGTCAACAAGCGCATCTGTATCTGATTCAACAAGCTTGAGCAACAGCATCTCTGCTTCAATCAGTGCATCTGAATCAGCAAGCACAAGTGCAAGCAACAGCGAGTCAGCATCACGTAGTGCTTCAGCTTCAGCATCAACAAGTTTGAGCAACAGCATCTCTGCTTCAATCAGTGCATCTGAATCAGCAAGCACAAGTGCAAGCAACAGTGCCTCAGAGTCAACAAGCGCATCTGTATCTGATTTAACAAGCGCAAGCAACAGCGAGTCTGCATCACGTAGTGCCTCAGCTTCAGCATCAACAAGCTTGAGCAACAGCATCTCTGCTTCAATCAGTGCTTCTAACTCAGCAAGCACAAG
>NZ_RJPJ01000026.1:0-956 GCF_003943395.1 Streptococcus oralis
ATCAATCGGGAAGACAGGATTCGAACCTGCGACACCTTGGTCCCAAACCAAGTACTCTACCAAGCTGAGCTACTTCCCGAGTTAAATAGAAAAAATGCACCCTAGAGGATTCGAACCTCTAACCGCCTGATTCGTAGTCAGGTACTCTATCCAGTTGAGCTAAGGGTGCTCATTATTATATGCCGAGGACCGGGATCGAACCGGTACGATCGTTTCCAATCGCAGGATTTTAAGTCCTGTGCGTCTGCCAGTTCCGCCACCCCGGCCTCTCTAAGCGAACGACGGGATTCGAACCCGCGACCCCCACCTTGGCAAGGTGGTGTTCTACCACTGAACTACGTTCGCATCGACCTCTTCTATTTTTAATGCCGGCTACATGACTTGAACACGCGACCCTCTGATTACAAATCAGATGCTCTACCAACTGAGCTAAGCCGGCTAATTTCTACTATGCGGGTTAAGGGACTTGAACCCCCACGCCGTTAAGCGCCAGATCCTAAATCTGGTGCGTCTGCCAATTCCGCCAAACCCGCAAATATGACCCGTACTGGGCTCGAACCAGTGACCCATTGATTAAAAGTCAATTGCTCTACCAACTGAGCTAACGAGTCTAAAATAACTTCCGTTATCTTACGGTCCCGACGGGAATCGAACCCGCGATCTTCGCCGTGACAGGGCGACGTGATAACCGCTACACTACGGGACCTATGGGAGTTAACGGGATCGAACCGCTGACCCTCTGCTTGTAAGGCAGATGCTCTCCCAGCTGAGCTAAACTCCCAAAAAGGAAGCCTCTAAACTTCCTATTCTGCTAAGCGACTTCCATATCTCACAGGGGGCAACCCCCAACTACTTCCGGCGTTCTAGGGCTTAACTACTGTGTTCGGCATGGGTACAGGTGTATCTCCTAGGCTATCNTCACTTAACTCTGAGTAATACCTACTCAAAATTGAATA
>NZ_RJPJ01000027.1:0-894 GCF_003943395.1 Streptococcus oralis
GCTTCAATCAGTGCTTCTAACTCAGCAAGCACAAGTGCAAGCAACAGTGCATCAACATCTGACTCAGCAAGCAAGTCTGCATCTGACTCAGTAAGCACAAGTGCAAGCAACAGTGCATCAGCATCAACCAGCGCATCTGTATCAGATTCAACAAGCTTGAGCAACAGCATTTCTGCTTCAATCAGCGCATCAGAATCAGCAAGTACAAGTGCAAGCAACAGTGCATCAACATCTGACTCAGCAAGCAAGTCTGCTTCAGAATCAGCAAGCACAAGCGCAAGCAACAGTGCNTCAGCATCAACCAGCGCATCTGTATCAGATTCAACAAGCGTAAGCAACAGCATCTCTGCTTCAATCAGCGCTTCTAACTCAGCAAGCACAAGCGTAAGCAACAGTGCCTCAGCATCAACAAGCGCATCTGTATCAGATTCAACAAGCTTGAGCAACAGCATCTCAGCTTCAATCAGCGCATCAGAATCAGTTAGCGCAAGCGCAAGCAACAGTGCATCAACATCTGACTCAGCAAGCAAGTCTGCTTCAGAATCAGCAAGCACAAGCGCAAGCAACAGCATCTCTGCTTCAATCAGCGCATCAGAATCAGTTAGCGCAAGCGCAAGCAACAGTGCATCAACATCTGACTCAGCAAGCGCAAGCGCAAGCAACAGTGCATCAACATCTGACTCAGCAAGCAAGTCTGCTTCAGAATCAGCAAGCACAAGCGCAAGCAACAGCATCTCTGCTTCAATCAGCGCATCAGAATCAGTTAGCGCAAGCGCAAGCAACAGTGCATCAACATCTGACTCAGCAAGCACAAGCGCAAGCAACAGTGCTTCAGCATCAACAAGCGCATCTGTATCAGATTCAACAAGCTTGAGCAACAGCATCTCTGCTTCA
>NZ_RJPJ01000028.1:0-880 GCF_003943395.1 Streptococcus oralis
CGCAAGCAACAGTGCATCAACATGCAACAGTGCATCAACATCTGACTCAGCAAGCAAGTCTGCTTCAGAATCAGCAAGCACAAGCGCAAGCAACAGCATCTCTGCTTCAATCAGCGCATCAGAATCAGTTAGCGCAAGCGCAAGCAACAGTGCATCAACATCTGACTCAGCAAGCACAAGCGCAAGCAACAGTGCTTCAGCATCAACAAGCGCATCTGTATCAGATTCAACAAGCTTGAGCAACAGCATCTCTGCTTCAATCAGTGCATCTGAATCAGCAAGCACAAGCGCAAGCAACAGTGCCTCAGCATCAACCAGCGCATCAGAATCAGCAAGCACAAGCGTAAGCAACAGCGAGTCAGCATCACGTAGTGCCTCAGCATCAACAAGCGCATCTGTATCAGATTCAACAAGCTTGAGCAACAGCATCTCTGCTTCAATCAGTGCTTCTAACTCAGCAAGCACAAGCGTAAGCAACAGTGCATCAACATCTGACTCAGCAAGCAAGTCTGCCTCAGAATCAGCAAGCACAAGTGCAAGCAATAGTGCATCAGCGTCAACAAGCGCATCTGTATCAGATTCAACAAGCTTGAGCAACAGCATCTCTGCTTCAATCAGTGCATCTGAATCAGCAAGCACAAGTGCTTCAACATCTGACTCAGCAAGCAAGTCTGCATCAGAATCAGTAAGCACAAGCGTAAGCAACAGTGAATCAGCTTCACGTAGTGCCTCAGCTTCAGCGTCAACAAGCTTGAGCAACAGCATCTCAGCTTCAATCAGTGCTTCTAACTCAGCAAGCACAAGCGCAAGCAACAGTGCATCAACATCTGACTCAGCAAGCAAGTCTGCATCAGAATCAGCAAGCACAAGCGTAAGCAAC
>NZ_RJPJ01000029.1:0-843 GCF_003943395.1 Streptococcus oralis
TCAGCGTCAACAAGCGCATCTGTATCAGATTCAACAAGCTTGAGCAACAGCATCTCTGCTTCAATCAGTGCATCTGAATCAGCAAGCACAAGTGCTTCAACATCTGACTCAGCAAGCAAGTCTGCATCAGAATCAGTAAGCACAAGCGTAAGCAACAGTGAATCAGCTTCACGTAGTGCCTCAGCTTCAGCGTCAACAAGCTTGAGCAACAGCATCTCAGCTTCAATCAGTGCTTCTAACTCAGCAAGCACAAGTGCAAGCAACAGTGCATCAACATCTGACTCAGCAAGCAAGTCTGCATCTGACTCAGTAAGCACAAGTGCAAGCAACAGTGCATCAGCATCAACCAGCGCATCTGTATCAGATTCAACAAGCTTGAGCAACAGCATTTCTGCTTCAATCAGCGCATCAGAATCAGCAAGTACAAGTGCAAGCAACAGTGCATCAACATCTGACTCAGCAAGCAAGTCTGCTTCAGAATCAGCAAGCACAAGTGCATCAACATCTGACTCAGCAAGCAAGTCTGCATCAGAATCAGCAAGCACAAGCGTAAGCAACAGCGAGTCAGCATCACGTAGTGCCTCAGCATCAACNAGCGCATCTGTATCAGATTCAACAAGCTTGAGCAACAGCATCTCTGCTTCAATCAGTGCTTCTAACTCAGCAAGCACAAGCGTAAGCAACAGTGCATCAACATCTGACTCAGCAAGCAAGTCTGCCTCAGAATCAGCAAGCACAAGNGCAAGCAACAGTGCCTCAGCGTCAACAAGCGCATCTGTATCAGATTCAACAAGCATGAGCAACAGCATCTCTGCTTCAATCAGTGCTTCTAACTCAGCAAGC
>NZ_RJPJ01000030.1:0-805 GCF_003943395.1 Streptococcus oralis
AAAAACTCTCTGACGAGAATGGCATTATCTCAGCTCTTGCCTTTGACCAACGTGGTGCTTTGAAACGCCTCATGGCTCAATACCAAACAGAAGAACCAACAGTTGCTCAAATGGAAGAACTCAAAGTCTTGGTAGCAGATGAATTGACAAAATACGCATCCTCTATGCTCCTTGACCCTGAGTATGGTCTTCCAGCTACTAAAGCCCTTGATCCAAATGCTGGTCTTCTCCTTGCTTATGAGAAAACTGGCTACGACACAACTAGCACTAAACGCTTGCCAGACTGCTTGGATGTTTGGTCTGCAAAACGCATCAAAGAACAAGGTGCGGATGCAGTCAAGTTCTTGCTTTACTATGACGTAGACAGCGCTGACGAACTCAACCAACAAAAACAAGCCTACATCGAACGTATTGGTTCTGAGTGTGTGGCAGAAGACATTCCATTCTTCCTTGAAATCTTGGCTTACGATGAAAAAATCGCTGATGCAGGTTCTGCAGAATATGCCAAAGTGAAACCACACAAGGTTATCGGTGCCATGAAGGTCTTCTCAGACCCACGCTTCAACATCGATGTCTTGAAAGTGGAAGTTCCAGTCAATGTCAAATACGTTGAAGGTTTTGGCGAAGGTGAAATCGTGCATACACGTGAAGAAGCAGCAGCTTTCTTCAAAGCACAAGATGAAGCAACGAATCTTCCATACATCTACTTGAGTGCGGGAGTGTCGGCTAAACTCTTCCAAGAAACCCTTGTCTTTGCCCACGAATCAGGCGCAAACTTCAATGGTGTTCTTTGTGGCCGTGCAAC
>NZ_RJPJ01000031.1:0-679 GCF_003943395.1 Streptococcus oralis
CAACTCACTACCAATCCCCTTTGCAGTAGGTAAAATATTGTTCTCAAATAAGGTAGATATAGTTATAAAATCATTTAATAAGCGATGAATATTGATTTCTTCTAATTGTTTACTCTTTAATAATTGATAACAATAGTGATATTTTTTCCGCTGAAAAATATATTCTACATTTTCTTGAATCATTCCTATACGTTCTTGAAAAAAAATACTATCTAATTGTGAAATGTTAGTTTCTTTATTGAAATCAACCAGTAAAAAATTTCCAACAACAATTTTTTCATCATAATAATCTGTATATAATCTTAGATAATAATGCTCTCCTTCAACGTCAGGTAAAGAAGCTTTTTTAACATCAGAGGTATATCGTATAGAACCGTTAAAGTTATGAAAATATTCTTTTATCGATACAGGTACCTCTATAATCAAACTTTTATTGATAATTTTTGAAATTATCTTTATGATTTTTTCCATTTCACTTACTTGATTTATTCGATTATAATTTTGAATCGTAATGGTCAATTGGCTATTTAGGCATAATGGATTTGTTAAGTCTAGTTTATTGATATAACGTACACAAAACTGTTTTTTTATTCCACTATTTAGTGATTTTTTTATAAAGAATTGCTCAGTATCTTGAAATGGACTAAATGTAAAATAACTTTCATCATTTCTAACTAAA
>NZ_RJPJ01000032.1:0-666 GCF_003943395.1 Streptococcus oralis
AGACGGAATCGAACCGCCGACACATGGAGCTTCAATCCATTGCTCTACCAACTGAGCTACCGAGCCAAATTGCGGGAGCAGGATTTGAACCTACGACCTTCGGGTTATGAGCCCGACGAGCTACCGAGCTGCTCCATCCCGCGTTAATAATAAAAAGGAGGATGTGGGATTCGAACCCACGCACGCTTTTACACGCCTGACGGTTTTCAAGACCGTTCCCTTCAGCCAGACTTGGGTAATCCTCCAAAATATACAATGGACCTTGTAGGACTTGAACCTACGACCACTCGGTTATGAGCCGAGAGCTCTAACCAGCTGAGCTAAAGGTCCAACAAGATCTTTATAGCGGCGAAGGGGATCGAACCCCCGACCTCCCGGGTATGAACCGGACGCTCTAGCCAGCTGAGCTACACCGCCATCAATCGGGAAGACAGGATTCGAACCTGCGACACCTTGGTCCCAAACCAAGTACTCTACCAAGCTGAGCTACTTCCCGAGTTAAATAGAAAAAATGCACCCTAGAGGATTCGAACCTCTAACCGCCTGATTCGTAGTCAGGTACTCTATCCAGTTGAGCTAAGGGTGCTCATTATTATATGCCGAGGACCGGGATCGAACCGGTACGATCGTTTCCAATCGCAGGATTTTAAGTCCTGTGCGTCTGCC
>NZ_RJPJ01000033.1:0-658 GCF_003943395.1 Streptococcus oralis
AAGCAACAGTGCATCAACATCTGACTCAGCAAGCAAGTCTGCTTCAGAATCAGCAAGCACAAGCGCAAGCAACAGCATCTCTGCTTCAATCAGCGCATCAGAATCAGTTAGCGCAAGCGCAAGCAACAGTGCATCAACATCTGACTCAGCAAGCACAAGCGCAAGCAACAGTGCTTCAGCATCAACAAGCGCATCTGTATCAGATTCAACAAGCTTGAGCAACAGCATCTCTGCTTCAATCAGTGCTTCTGAATCAGCAAGCAAGTCTGCTTCAGAATCAGCAAGCACAAGCGTAAGCAACAGTGAGTCAGCTTCACGTAGTGCCTCAGCTTCAGCGTCAACAAGCTTGAGCAACAGCATCTCTGCTTCAATCAGTGCATCTGAATCAGCAAGCACAAGTGCTTCAACATCTGACTCAGCAAGCAAGTCTGCTTCAGAATCAGCAAGCACAAGCGTAAGCAACAGCGAGTCAGCATCACGTAGTGCCTCAGCTTCAGCCTCAACAAGCTTGAGCAATAGCATCTCTGCTTCAATCAGCGCATCAGAATCAGTTAGCGCAAGCGCAAGCAACAGTGCATCAACATCTGACTCAGCAAGCAAGTCTGCTTCAGAATCAGCAAGCACAAGCGCAAGCAACAGTGCTTCAGCATCAACAAGC
>NZ_RJPJ01000034.1:0-636 GCF_003943395.1 Streptococcus oralis
TCTGACTCAGCAAGCAAGTCTGCTTCAGAATCAGCAAGCACAAGCGTAAGCAACAGCGAGTCAGCATCACGTAGTGCCTCAGCTTCAGCCTCAACAAGCTTGAGCAATAGCATCTCTGCTTCAATCAGCGCATCAGAATCAGTTAGCGCAAGCGCAAGCAACAGTGCATCAACATCTGACTCAGCAAGCAAGTCTGCTTCAGAATCAGCAAGCACAAGCGCAAGCAACAGTGCTTCAGCATCAACAAGCTTGAGCAACAGCATCTCAGCTTCAATCAGCGCTTCTAACTCAGAAAGTACAAGTGCAAGCACAAGTGCAAGCAATAGTGCATCAGCGTCAACAAGCGCATCTGTATCAGATTCAACAAGCTTGAGCAACAGCATCTCNGCTTCAATCAGTGCTTCTAACTCAGCAAGCACAAGTGCAAGCAACAGTGCATCAACATCTGACTCAGCAAGCAAGTCTGCATCTGACTCAGTAAGCACAAGTGCAAGCAACAGTGCATCAGCATCAACCAGCGCATCTGTATCAGATTCAACAAGC
This sequence comes from Streptococcus oralis, assembly GCF_003943395.1. Classification (GTDB taxonomy): domain Bacteria; phylum Bacillota; class Bacilli; order Lactobacillales; family Streptococcaceae; genus Streptococcus; species Streptococcus oralis_BF. The sequence goes on from NZ_RJPJ01000034.1 coordinate 544, forward strand.
TTGAGCAACAGCATTTCTGCTTCAATCAGCGCATCAGAATCAGCAAGTACAAGTGCAAGCAACAGTGCATCAACATCTGACTCAGCAAGCAAG
>NZ_RJPJ01000035.1:0-596 GCF_003943395.1 Streptococcus oralis
AATCTGATACAGATGCACTTGTTGATGCTGAGGCACTGTTGCTTACGCTTGTGCTTGCTGAGTTAGAAGCACTGATTGAAGCAGAAATGCTGTTGCTCAAGCTTGTTGATGCTGAAGCTGAGGCACTACGTGATGCAGACTCGCTATTGCTTACGCTTGTGCTTGCTGATTCAGATGCACTGATTGAAGCAGAGATGCTGTTGCTCAAGCTTGTTGACGCTGAGGCACTGTTGCTTGCGCTTGTGCTTGTTGATTCAGAAGCACTGATTGAAGCAGAAATGCTGTTGCTTACGCTTGTTGAATCTGATACTGATGCACTTGTTGATGCAGAGACACTGTTGCTTGCACTTGTGCTTGCTGAGTTAGAAGCACTGATTGAAGCAGAGATGCTGTTGCTCAAGCTTGTTGATGCTGAAGCTGAGGCACTACGTGATGCAGACTCGCTGTTGCTTGCGCTTGTTAAATCAGATACAGATGCGCTTGTTGACTCTGAGGCACTGTTGCTTGCACTTGTGCTTGCTGATTCAGATGCACTGATTGAAGCAGAGATGCTGTTGCTCAAACTTGTTGATGCTGAAGCTGAAGCACTACGTGAT
>NZ_RJPJ01000036.1:0-531 GCF_003943395.1 Streptococcus oralis
TCAGAATCATCAGAATCAGCAAGCACAAGCGCAAGCAACAGTGCTTCAGCGTCAACAAGCGCATCTGTATCAGATTCAACAAGCTTGAGCAACAGCATCTCTGCTTCAATCAGCGCTTCTAACTCAGCAAGTACAAGCGCAAGCACAAGTGCTTCAACATCTGAATCCGCAAGCAAGTCTGCCTCAGAATCAGTAAGCACAAGCGTAAGCAACAGTGCCTCAGCGTCAACAAGCGCATCTGTATCAGATTCAACAAGCGTAAGCAACAGCATTTCTGCTTCAATCAGCGCATCAGAATCAGCAAGCACAAGCGCAAGCAACAGTGCTTCAGCGTCAACAAGCGCATCTGTATCAGATTCAACAAGCTTGAGCAACAGCATCTCTGCTTCAATCAGCGCTTCTAACTCAGCAAGTACAAGCGCAAGCACAAGTGCTTCAACATCTGAATCCGCAAGCAAGTCTGCCTCAGAATCAGTAAGCACAAGCGTAAGCAACAGTGCCTCAGCGTCAACAAGCGCATCTGTATCAGAT
>NZ_RJPJ01000037.1:0-518 GCF_003943395.1 Streptococcus oralis
CAAGCAAGTCTGCTTCAGAATCAGCAAGCACAAGCGCAAGCAACAGCATCTCTGCTTCAATCAGCGCATCAGAATCAGTTAGCGCAAGCGCAAGCAACAGTGCATCAACATCTGACTCAGCAAGCACAAGCGCAAGCAACAGTGCTTCAGCATCAACAAGCGCATCTGTATCAGATTCAACAAGCTTGAGCAACAGCATCTCTGCTTCAATCAGTGCTTCTGAATCAGCAAGCACAAGCGTAAGCAACAGTGCATCAACATCTGACTCAGCAAGCAAGTCTGCATCAGAATCAGCAAGCACAAGTGCAAGCAATAGTGCATCAGCGTCAACAAGCGCATCTGTATCAGCAACAGCATCTCTGCTTCAATCAGCGCATCAGAATCAGTTAGCGCAAGCGCAAGCAACAGTGCATCAACATCTGACTCAGCAAGCACAAGCGCAAGCAACAGTGCTTCAGCATCAACAAGCGCATCTGTATCAGATTCAACAAGCTTGAGCAACAGCATCTCTGCTTCAA
>NZ_RJPJ01000038.1:0-517 GCF_003943395.1 Streptococcus oralis
CTCAGCAAGCACAAGTGCAAGCAACGCAAGCAACAGTGCATCAACATCTGACTCAGCAAGCAAGTCTGCATCTGACTCAGTAAGCACAAGTGCAAGCAACAGTGCATCAGCATCAACCAGCGCATCTGTATCAGATTCAACAAGCTTGAGCAACAGCATTTCTGCTTCAATCAGCGCATCAGAATCAGCAAGTACAAGTGCAAGCAACAGTGCATCAACATCTGACTCAGCAAGCAAGTCTGCTTCAGAATCAGCAAGCACAAGCGCAAGCAACAGTGCCTCAGCATCAACNAGCGCATCTGTATCAGATTCAACAAGCTTGAGCAACAGCATCTCTGCTTCAATCAGTGCTTCTAACTCAGCAAGCACAAGCGNAAGCAACAGTGCATCAACATCTGACTCAGCAAGCAAGTCTGCCTCAGAATCAGCAAGCACAAGTGCAAGCAATAGTGCATCAGCGTCAACAAGCGCATCTGTATCAGATTCAACAAGCTTGAGCAACAGCATCTCTGCTTCA
>NZ_RJPJ01000039.1:0-504 GCF_003943395.1 Streptococcus oralis
GATGGATGGTTGCTGAGCGGAAACAGAGGCACCATTCACATAAGTTGCACTGTCACTTGGAGTCAATGCTGCGATGGCTGCTGGAAGAGTCTTACCTGCTGTCTCACTCTCGAAGCGGTAAGTAGCTTGGTACTTCTTAGCTTCAAAGGCCCACTTTCCTACAAATTCTACATCGGACTTGTTGACAACGGCGCTAACTGCGTCGTAACCCTTGAAGGTCCAAGTGCCGTCGTTCACAGTATCTGTGTATGTGGTTTGAGATGGTTGCTGAGCGGAAACAGAGGCACCATTCACATAAGTTGCACTGTCACTTGGAGTCAATGCTGCGATGGCTGCTGGAAGAGTCTTACCTGCTGTCTCACTCTCGAAGCGGTAAGTAGCTTGGTACTTCTTAGCTTCAAAGGCCCACTTTCCTACAAATTCTACATCGGACTTGTTGACAACGGCGCTAACTGCGTCGTAACCCTTGAAGGTCCAAGTGCCGTCGTTCACAGTATCTGTGTA
>NZ_RJPJ01000040.1:0-503 GCF_003943395.1 Streptococcus oralis
GAGGCACTGTTGCTTAGAGGCACTGTTGCTTNCGCTTGTGCTTGCTGAGTTAGAAGCGCTGATTGAAGCAGAGATGCTGTTGCTTACGCTTGTTGAATCTGATACAGATGCGCTGGTTGATGCTGAGGCACTGTTGCTTGCGCTTGTGCTTGCTGATTCTGATGCAGACTTGCTTGCTGAGTCAGATGTTGATGCACTGTTGCTTGCACTTGTGCTTGCTGATTCTGATGCGCTGATTGAAGCAGAGATGCTGTTGCTCAAGCTTGTTGAATCTGATACAGATGCGCTGGTTGATGCTGATGCACTGTTGCTTGCGCTTGTGCTTACTGAGTCAGATGCAGACTTGCTTGCTGAGTCAGATGTTGATGCACTGTTGCTTGCACTTGTGCTTGCTGAGTTAGAAGCACTGATTGAAGCTGAGATGCTGTTGCTCAAGCTTGTTGAATCTGATACAGATGCGCTTGTTGACGCTGATGCACTATTGCTTGCACTTGTGCTTGCAC
>NZ_RJPJ01000041.1:0-500 GCF_003943395.1 Streptococcus oralis
CGCAAGCAACAGTGCATCAACATCTGACTCAGCAAGCAAGTCTGCTTCAGAATCAGCAAGCACAAGCGCAAGCAACAGCATCTCTGCTTCAATCAGCGCATCAGAATCAGTTAGCGCAAGCGCAAGCAACAGTGCATCAGCATCTGACTCAGCAAGCACAAGCGCAAGCAACAGTGCTTCAGCATCAACAAGCGCATCTGTATCAGATTCAACAAGCTTGAGCAACAGCATCTCTGCTTCAATCAGTGCTTCTAACTCAGCAAGCACAAGCGTAAGCAACAGTGCATCAACATCTGACTCAGCAAGCAAGTCTGCATCAGAATCAGCAAGCACAAGTGCAAGCAATAGTGCATCAGCGTCAACAAGCGCATCTGTATCAGAGTCAACAAGCTTGAGCAACAGCATCTCTGCTTCAATCAGTGCATCTGAATCAGCAAGCACAAGTGCTTCAACATCTGACTCAGCAAGCAAGTCTGCTTCAGAATCAGCAAGCACAAGCG